>JAUXXQ010000234.1 GCA_030684815.1 Methylobacter sp.
GGACTGCCCTTTCGCTTCCAGTTGCTCTCCACCCCATTTCGCAATGACGCAGTTACTTTCCGCTACGACGTTATGGCATACGCCGACAGGGACTTTCACCCTGTTGATAAGTTGC
The DNA here is from genome assembly GCA_030684815.1 of Methylobacter sp. Taxonomy (GTDB): domain Bacteria; phylum Pseudomonadota; class Gammaproteobacteria; order Methylococcales; family Methylomonadaceae; genus Methylobacter_A. The sequence continues at coordinate 116 of JAUXXQ010000234.1, forward strand.
CCTTGTGGGCGCACGAACGCCAAGCCCCAGCTTGGCGAGTACCCTCAATGATCGATATTGCCGAGCTGGGGCCTCAGCGTTCCCGGTTATTTGTCATTTGTCCCGGCTTACAGGGGTAGCCGTGCTGGCTTTGAACGGCCTTAGGTCAATCCGCATAGCAGCCGAGTTTGTGGCGGTGAGCTTTCATCCCGATCTGGAAATGCCCAGTTTTAACATTTTGGAGCGCAAGGTATTCGGATTCATACCCAGTATTGCCGCCGCGCCCTTGGCGCCGGAAATCTGCCAATGAGCCGCTTCGAGGGTCTGCGTTATGTGTTCACGCTCCACGGCTTCCAACGTTCGCAACTTGCCGGTAATGGCTTCGGCATGAGTGCGAGTAGGTTGCAACGGCGCGATATTCAGCAATGAGCCTTGGGACAGAATCACCGCCCGCTCAATGACGTTCTGCAATTCGCGGACGTTGCCGGGCCACGCGTATTGGCGTAAATAGTCCAGTCCGGCAGGGTCGATGTCGTCAAAGCGCTTGCCGAATTTTTTGGCGTATTTGGTTAGGAAAAACCGCGCCAGCAATGGAATATCCGTCACCCGTTGCCGCAGTGCAGGCACTTCGACAGGAAACACATTCAGCCGGTAATACAGGTCGGAACGAAAACGCCCTAAACTGACTTCTTCGGCCAGATTGCGGTGGGTTGCGGCAATGACCCGCACATCGACCCGGATAGTTTCGCAGCCGCCTACCCGCTCGAATTCCTGTTCCTGTAATACCCGCAGCAGCTTGGCCTGCGCCGACAAGGACAGTTCACCCAGCTCGTCCAGAAACAGACTGCCGCCGTCGGCCAGCTCGAAGCGGCCTTTGCGCTGCTGGGTCGCTCCGGTGAACGCGCCTTTTTCATGACCGAACAATTCGCTCTCGATCAGCTCGGCGGGTAACGCCGCGCAATTGACTTTGACCATAATCGCCGCGCTACGGTCGCTGAACTCGTGTATCGCGCGGGCCAGCAATTCCTTGCCGGTGCCGGTTTCGCCGAGCAGCAATACCGGCGTATCGGTGCGCGCCACCATCCGCACTTGTTCCATGACCGTCCGCATCAGCTTGGAACCGCTGACAAAATCGCCGGGGTTGTGATCGTCGTTGAGTACTTCCTGCAAATAGCCTTTTTCCTGTTGCAGCCGGTCCAGCTTCTGTTCGGCGAGGCGGCGGTCGTTCACGTCCCGCAGGATGATGGTATAGAGTTTTTGATCGTGAGTTTCCAGCGGCGAAAAAGTGGCTTCTATCGGGAATTCCTCGCCGTCAGCGCGCCGGGCGCTGAGACCTTCTGGCGCCCAAGCCTGGGTTTTGGCGCTAGCGTTTTCGAAATCGATAAATTGCATGAACAGTTTGCTGCAATGCGGCGCAATAAAAAGCTCGACCGGCTGGCCGATCGCAAAATCGGCAGCGCAACGGAAGATCCGGGCCGCCGCCGCATTGAACAGCGTGATGCGGTGTTGCTGGTCGATGGTAACGATAGCGTCCATCGCCGAACCGAGAATCAAAGAAATCCGCTGCTCGCTTTCGCTCAGCGCCTGCATCGTCAGTCGTTGCTCGGTGCGGTCGCGCTGGGTTTCGACGATCGCGACCACCTCGCCTTGCTCGTTGCTGATGATGCCGGCATCGATAACCAGATACAGCCTGCGGCCGTCCGGCATCAGGCACCAGTTTTCGGTATGGCAAATGTCGCTGTAGGTCGTAAAATCGCTAGCTCGCTCATAGAGGCTGGACACGTCGCCCAAGGTGCGATCCAGCAGCAAATCCGCCAGACATGGGCGTTTTTCGGTATAAAAGCCGCGCCAATGCTGATCGGTGCCTATCATCTCCCGAGCTTTCAAGCCGGTCAATTGCTCGCAGGCCTTGTTCCAGAGTACTACCTGATGCTTGGCATTCAATACGAACGTCGATACCGGCATGTGCTGCAATAAATGTTCAGCGGCTAGGTTTTGAGTCAGCGGGTTGGCTTTCATGTAGGATTTACTGGTCTATTCAGGATTTAATTAACCAAGGGTGCGTTTAAACAAACGACACTAAAATCCCATAGGATTTCTCGTCTTTGGTCAGATTGAAAAAGCCGCAAACTATAGCAGCTAACCCTCTTCAAATCCGATAATTATCGATTGCAGTTATGAGTTGAATTCAGGTGAATTCAAGGGAGTCCAAAGCTAGCTTTGGACTCTGACAGGGGCGGTGGGTGTTATTTTTTGCGCGTTACCTACGAGAGCTAAAGGTCAAGAGCTAAGGGTCAGAGCTAAGCAAGAGCTAAGCAAGAGCTAAGGGTCAGGTCTTGCATTGTGCAAAATTCAAGACCTAATACTTTATTTCGTTTCATAAAATCAAATGGTCAACATAGCTCAAAATAAAAAAAAATGCACAATGCAAGACCTGACCCTGTCTTCTGCTGTCTTCTGGACCCTGTCTTCTGCTAAGGCGCGATAGAAAAGGGCTTTCCGATAGGTTCTGGCGAAATTGAAAGCGCCCACCACTATGTCATCCAGGCTCGGTTAAAATTACCCGGCGCCTGGTGGGAAGCCGCTAATGTGGAACCCATGTTAGCGCTACGCACCGTCAGGGCTAATGGCAAAGGGGATAATTATTGGGGGCATTTGGCAGAGGTTGCGTAATGTTGTTGCAGATTCCCTGCACTTTTAATCCCCCCCTTATCAGTGCTTAGCCATTCAACAATATTGCCCAGCACACCAGGCCGATGACCACGCCCACTGAAAATTGTAGCCGCCCAGCCAACCGGTCACATCCAGCACTTCACCGATAAAATAAAGCCCCGGCACCTGTTTGCTTTCCATGGTTTTGGACGAAATCGCGTCACAATTAACGCCACCGGCCGTCACTTCGGCAGTGCGGTAACCTTCAGTGCCGTTCGGTTTCAGCGTCCACTGCTGCAAGCGCTCGGCCACCTGCAAAAGTTGTTTGTCGGATACATCCTGCAACGATAATTCCAGCAGTTCCTCGGCAATAAAACTGCTGATTAAGCGTTTGGGCAAATAAGCCTCCAACACCGTTTTCAGCTTGTTTTTGAGCTTTTGCTGGCGCTTCGCCTTTAACTCTGCCGCCAAATCCAGCTGCGGCAATAAGTTAATCGTAACCGCCTCGCCAGCGCGCCAATACGATGAAATCTGCAAAATAGCAGGCCCGCTCAAACCGCGATGGGTGAACAGCACATTTTCACGGAAACTCTGCCGCTGATTGCTGACCTCGCAAGGTACGGCAATGCCCGATAAGGCGGAGAATTTTTCTTTGTCTTCCGGCTGCAAGGTCAACGGCACCAGAGCGGCGCAGGTCGGCAGCACAGCAATGCCAAATTGCTCGGCGATTTTATAGCCCAGCGGCGTCGCGCCCATTTTGGGTATCGACAAGCCGCCGGTCGCCACGACTAATGATTGCGCGGTAAAACTGCTGTTGTCGGTGTTCACCTGGAATTTATCAGCTAAACGCGCAACCGAAGCGATGCCGGTGTTCAAACGTATAAGCACGCCAGCCTTGGCGCATTCTGCCAATAACAAGTCGAGAATATCTTTGGCACTTTCATCGCAAAACAACTGCCCGTGATCGCGCTCATGAAAAGGAATTTGATAACGCCCGATTAAGGCCAGAAAATCCCACTGGCTATAACGGCTCAGCGCCGATTTGCAAAAATGAGGGTTGCTGGAAATATAGTTTTCCGGCGCTATCGAATAATTGGTGAAATTGCAGCGCCCGCCGCCGGACATCAGGATTTTTTTCCCGGCCTTGTTGGCATGATCCAGCACCAGCACCTTACGCCCGCGTTTGCCCGCCTCGATGGCGCACATCAGCCCGGATGCGCCTGCGCCGATAATAATGATGTCGGGGTCAGTCATACTTTGTTATCTTTTTTCTTCGGCTTCTTCGCCAATTTCCCATTCTTCTACTGACACTTCAATGATCTTACCGCTGGCCGCATTAACTTCGACTTTAGTTTCTACGCCTTTATCGTTGACTATATCAATTTCATAGCTGGCATCGCCATTGGCTTCAATCTCATATTCAACTTCCTCGACGGTGCCGGGGTGAGCTTTAAGCGCAATGTCTATGGCTTCTTTTTCGGTCACCTTAGCGTTTTTCTTAAACGCTTCGTCATCAGCACTGCTGACCTCTTTTTCCGTTTCCGTAATTTTGCCGGTTTCGGCGTCGCACATGAATTCCCATTCGATGCCTTTGGCATCCTTGATTTCAAATTCATAAAAGGGTTTGCCGGCTACTTTCAGCTTTTCCAGCTTAATGAATGTGCCGGTTTTTTGTTTTTGTATGGCCGCAATACAGCTGTCTATAGACTGCTCTGCCGCATAACTGGGGGCCGATGCTGAAAACCCAAAAATTAATATGCTGGTGATGGTTGTTATTTTCATGGTTTTCTCCTAAAAATGAATGGATACAACAGAACGTTTGTTTATCATGGATAATTTCTTCCAATACGATGATATTCCATTAGTTGGTTTTTATGCCAAGTTTTTTGCATCCATCCTACGGCTTAGGAACGAGCTAAAAGCGTTAACCGCAGACTTACGCAAAGGTTAGCTCAGAGGCGCGCAGAGTTTTTTAAATCTATGCGAAACACTGCGCCGCACTCTGCGTAACTCTGCGGTTAAAAACTATCTCACTCCTAAGGAACGAGCACGAAATAACTTGAGCAACTTAAAATACTGACTCCTTTTGTAGAGGTCATCTCAAATGTAAACTTGCACAAGTTAAATC
>JAUXXQ010000002.1 GCA_030684815.1 Methylobacter sp.
GCTGGAAATGGAAGGTAGACATTAGATTGTTACGTAAGTAGTCATTCAAAAGTTTCTTAACAAACAAGTTGGCAGTAAAACAGCTTTAGCTGTTTTACTGCCAATAGCTAAAGCTATTGGACTCCAATGTAAATGTTAAAAAAAATAGGCTTACCTACCAGGGGCACAACGCTTTATTTGCCTGCGTCCCTGGTGCCGATTATTCTGCTGATGAGTTCATGCTCAGCGCCAATGCCTCGGCAATCCTGATGCCGTCGACCGCCGCAGAAAGAATCCCGCCCGCATAACCTGCGCCCTCCCCTGCCGGATACAAACCCTTGGTGTTCAGGCTTTGATACTGCGCGTTGCGCTTGATGCGGACAGGCGATGAAGTGCGGGTTTCAACGCCGGTCAACACGGCATCGTTCATCGCAAAACCTTTTATCTTTTTATCAAAGGCCGGAAGCGCTTCGCGTATTGCGGTGATGGCGTACTCCGGCAGCGCCGGACTGAGGTCACACAAATGCACGCCCGGCGTATACGACGGCTGCACCGAACCCAGCGCCGATGACGGCCGCCGGGCGAGAAAATCACCAACCAACTGCCCCGGCGCTGCGTAAGTTTCCCCACCCAATTTAAAGGCATTCGCCTCCAGTTGACGCTGAAAATCGATGCCCGCCAACGGATGGCCGGGGTAGTCGTCAGGGGTAATGCCGACCACGATGCCGCTGTTGGCGTTACGCTCGTTACGCGAATACTGGCTCATGCCGTTGGTGACCACATGCCCGGCTTCAGAAGTCGCTGCAACCACGGTGCCGCCGGGGCACATGCAAAAGCTGTACACGGAACGGCCATTGCGGCAGTGATGCACCAATTTGTAATCGGCCGCGCCCAGTAGCGGATGACCGGCATTGCCGCCCCATCGGCAGGCATCGATCAGCGACTGCGGATGTTCTATGCGAAAGCCGATGGAAAAGGGTTTCGCTTCAATATAAACGCCCCGTTCATACAGCATGTTGAAGGTGTCGCGGGCGCTGTGGCCGACGGCTAATACGACATGATGGGTGTCAATCAGGTCGCCACTGGCCAGCACTACACCGCGCACTTGGCCATTATCGATAATAATGTCGTCAACCCGGCTTTGGAATCGGATTTCACCGCCTAAGGCCTCAATGCTTGCGCGCAAATTTTCCACCACGGTGACCAGCCTGAAGGTGCCGATATGGGGCTTGCTGACATGGAGAATTTCCGGCGGCGCACCGGCTTTGACAAACTCGGTAAGCACCTTGCGGCCATAGTGGTTGGGATCTTTGATCTGGGTGTACAGTTTGCCGTCGGAAAAAGTGCCGGCACCGCCTTCGCCAAACTGGACATTGGACTCGGGATTAAACACACCTTTACGCCACAGCCCAAAAGTGTCTTTGGTGCGTTCGCGCACAGCCTTGCCCCGCTCCAAAATAATCGGCCGAAAACCCATTTGCGCCAGAATCAATCCGGCAAACAAGCCACACGGCCCGGTGCCGATAATGACCGGGCGCAAGCCCAAATCTTTAGGCGCTTGCGTGACAAAACGATAGCTGCTGTCGGGCGTTAAGGTGAGATGCGGGTCGTCCACTAAACGGGCAAGAACAGCCTGTTCGTCGGCGACCTCCACATCAACCGTGTAAACCAGCAAAATCGCATGGCGTTTACGTGCATCGAAGCCTTGTCTGAATATCGTGTGGTGTATGAGCTGTTCCGAACCGATACCCAGTCGGTCAAGTATTGCCGTTCTGAGCAGGGTTTCGGGATGATCGAGCGGGAGCTTAAGTTCGGTGATTCTCAACATGGTGTGTGTTCCGATAGGTTCCTATAACAAAACCGTTTATTTTATTGGTGACAAGACTGCAAGTTTGCTATTTTACCCCAAGTTGTTAAGCGCACAGGTTCAAAATGGCATAATGTCAAAGGGGATTTAATGACAATCGGAAAATTACTACTGACAATCGGCATTATTTTGGTGCTGATCGGGCTCGTTGTAAGCTATGCGCCTTGGTTAATCAACTGGTTTGGCAAATTGCCCGGCGATATCCGTATTGAAAATGAACAGCGGTTTATATTTATCCCGATGACATCCATGTTGATTGCCAGCATCATCTTAACGTTAATAATCAATCTTTTTTTTCGGTAGAAAATGAGCTACTTAACATTATTTTTATAATCTATTTGTCGGATACTATGAGTTCTTGTAGAATGCACCAGTTAAGTGTTGCCGTGCTCATAATACGTATCAAGTTGGAACAAGAATGGAAATATCACAAGAATTACTACAGAAAAAGATCCTGATTGTGGATGACGCCGCCTCAATGCGGACACTCACCAAAGCCATTCTACGAGAGGCTGGATTCACTCACGTTTTTGACGCTCCCGGTGGACAGGAAGCGTTGCTCATGATGAGAAAAGTAAAGATTAATATCGTAGTATGCGACTGGAACATGCCCGGAATGAGCGGACTTGAACTGTTCAAAGCCGTCAAGAGCGACCCAAAACTGGAAACTCCGCCGTGGATCATGCTGACATCCTCGTCAGAAGGTGAGAAAGTCAAGGAAGCCATCATGGCAGGCATATCTTCCTATATTGTAAAACCTTTCAAACCGGATAATTTGGTCAAGCAGCTCATCGCCAAACTGTCGTCTTAATAGACCCATTAAAAAAGCCGCCATTCGCATTTTGTTGTTGCGAATGGCGGCTTTTTTATGCCTGCGTTCCGTCCACGACAGGCTTGCTGCTTGGCACACGCCTTTTACCGACATTCTTTTTGTCCCGGTGGCGTACTTTAACTTTTTCGGTCGCGGCTTTTTTAGGTTCTTCTTTCTTTTTACCGCCCGTTGCCTTGCCGGACGCTTTCAGTTTTTTCGGGCCTTTATATTTACCTTCCAATTCTTTGACCGTACGCTTTTTGAATTTCTGTTTCAAAAATCGCTCAATACCGGACATTAAATTCCATTCGGTGTGCTTGACCAGTGCGATAGTCAACCCCAGCTCATCAACGCGCCCGGTTCGGCCAATACGATGAATATAATTGATGCCGTTTCTGGGCACATCAAAATTAATCACCAGATTAATGCCCTTAATATCCAGGCCGCGCGCCGCAAGGTCGGTCGCCAGCATAACCTTGACCTCGCCGCCACGGAACAACTCCATCATCCGGTTGCGGTCTTTTTGATCCATCTCGCCATGCAGCACACCGACACGCAGCTTTTGTCCGCGCAACGGCCCGCGCAATGCATCTGCCTGAAGCCTGCTGTTAGTAAAAACCAGCGCCTTGTCATAGGTTTCATTTTGCAACAGCCAGGTCAACAGCTTTAGCTTATGGTCATTATCGTCGGCCAGTACAATTTGCTGTTCAATGTTGCGATGCCCGTCATGCAGCGTGTTTAATGCCACAATTTCATGATTGTTCAGCACCTTATCTGCCATTTTAATGACGCCAAAATGGGTCAAGGTGGCAGAAAACAGCAGCGTTTGCCGCTGTGCATTACAACTATTGGCAATCGTCAATACATCTTCGCTAAAGCCCATATCCAACATACGGTCGGCTTCGTCCAAAACCAACACCTCCAGATTGCTAAAATCCGGGATGTCCTGATCCATCAATTCCAGCACCCGGCCAGGCGTTGCAATCACAATTTCGGTATTTCTGCGCAACATGTTTTGCTGCAACCTGAAATCATCGCCGCCGGTAATCAAGCCGGTTTTCAGCTCGGTAAACTCAGTCAATTGCTGGCATTGCTTAAACACTTGTTGCGCCAGTTCGCGCGTTGGCGTCAATACCAGGGCGCGGGTGCCGCGTGTTGCCGGCATAGTGAGCAAATGCTGTAGTATCGGCAGCAAGAAAGCGGCGGTTTTGCCGCTGCCGGTTTCGGCGCTAACCAGCAGATCTTTACCCTCTAGCGCCAAAGGAATGGCCTGTAATTGCACCGGCGTCGGCTGTTCAAAACCCATTTTTTTGATCGCCAACAACAAGGATGGATCTAGCGCCAGGCCTGAAAATGAGGCAGGTTTGTCTATGGATTGGTCTATTGGATTTAGTTGCATGAATCTTTAAAGGGGGCGTAAAGCAAGGAAGATGAGAAGCGATGTGGCCGCTATTATAGACTTTTTACGCCCAGAATTATGATTAAATAACTATTCGTAACTACTCAGCGAAAATAGAACACGGATGGCACAGATGAAAGAGGTATAAATAAATCTGGTGTATGGCAAACTTGAATAAAGGTGACGACCTCTGCTGAAATTAGATTAACGAGAGGGATAAAGTTTCAGGACAGGTAGCGGTTTTAGATGAAGCTAACGATATTGAATATAAACAGCAGAATGTTGCCGCCGATTCAAATTGACCATACACCAGATTTGACTATATCTCCAGCAAAGCGACCAAAGCTTGTACTTCCTTATCCGAAGTTACAGGCTATGGCTGTTTTGTGAAACAATGCCTGAAGAGCGTAGTGCGGGAAATCCGCACGCTACGTTCTGTGGAAATCGAGGGTGGCTGACCGCCCCTGATAACCCGGTGCTTGGTGGCAATTGATGACGGCACGGGGAAATCGAATGCAAATGTTCAAGATGGCCTCATTAAAAGCCGCTGGTCTACTCGACTTCAACCACAAAACACCTCATGCTGTATTTTTTGCTAAATCTGTGCAAGAATCCGCATGAATACTAGGGTTGCACTTCGGAGTTGAATCAGCCAAATGAAACGTAATGAGATAATTGAAAGTTCCGTTCAGGATAAACTAAAATACTGTATCGCTTTTCATGAAGCAGGGTATGCGACGGCTATCTATTTAAATAACAAAGCCAAAAATTTTCCGTCAGTTTTTTTTCAAATCATGCTGGAGGATTTAAACAGCAAACCCGAAGAAGATCGGGATTCCCATGCGCCGCATGAGTACCGCATTGCAAAAGTGGAAGGCGGACGATTAATCACAACCACTCCCCCTTTTATTAGTGGTTCATTGCACAAATCCACTGACGATAATGACCCAGAGGCGCATTTAATCGAAGACTATATGATCGCCTTTGAAGCGGACACCATTAATCAGCTCATTGGACCATTGGCTGAGGCTAAACATGTCGCCGATGTCGATGATGAACCATTTGATCAACGATTAATTAATCTGGAAGCATTGAAGAATTATGGTGGCGACACCGACATTGCACTGGCCGTTAACTATGTCCAGCGTTTTTTTACCTACCGGCAACAGCAGGACGAAAAACTCCATGAATTGTTTCTCGCAGCCTTTAACTTCATAAATGATCGGGCCAATTGGGCGGCAATTACCAAACTGGCTAACTATATTCTCAAAAGTAATAACAACGTTATCAGCGCTGAAGAAGTTGCTTCATTAGTCGATGAAGCGATAATGTCCACTGAACGATCACGTATTGCGAGTGACAAAGCGGCGATATTGTTTGTCGATGATGAAGTGAATGTGCTTAACTCCTTGCGGCGCTTGTTCCATAGTGAGCATTATGTGACCTATTTTGCCTCCAACGGCGTGGAAGGCCTACGAATATTACAACAAAACGCTGTTGACATCGTTATTTCTGATATGTGTATGCCGGAAATGAATGGTGCGGAATTTTTAGCCCGGGTTGTTATGCAATGGCCTGAGACTACCCGCATTTTATTGACGGGCCATACCGATATGCAATCAACGATTGATGCCGTCAATAAGGGACGTATTTACCATTATTGCAACAAGCCCTGGAATAATGAAGAGCTTAAATTGCTGGTTCGTAATGTCCTGGAACAAAAATCGCGATAACGTGCGCATAAACTATATAACCGACAAATTGCTGAGTCATATATTGTTTGATTTGCGGAGCTTGCAGGGCAAAAATATTATCAACGCCGCCCACTGGTGACACAATCAAGATGGAAAAACAGGCAATGCAAAGGAACCTCTTCCGACAGTGGATGAAACCTAGAGATGCTGCGAATGGCAGCCTCCCAATTCACCAGCACTTAAGCCCGCACAGATTTCCGCTTAGAATTTTCGTCGGGACATTTTTGGTCAGCATGGCGATCACCGTTTTTAGCGGATGGCAGTCGTGGCAGATACATATACAAGCTGAAGAAATGGCAAGGAAGCATATCGCCCTGACCTCGAATGTCGGTCGCATCATGCTGCTCGACGAAGTGCTGACTATGTCGGCACGCATGGCTGCCGCAAGCGGGGATTTAAGCTATGAAAAAAGATATGACCAGTTCGACCCGCAACTGACGGAGGAGATTGAGGCGGTAAGAGCCATACTTCCACAAACAGAAATAGCAGGGTTTGTAAGGGAGACGGATGACGCAAACCTTGCGCTGGTAAAAATGGAAAGGCAGGCTTTTGCATGGGCGCATCAAGGCAAACACCAGGAAGCTTCGGATTTACTGGCAAGCGCGGAATACATGCGATTGAAAAAAGTATATGCCGGCGGCATGGAAAAAACCGTTGATACTGCAAACGCGCTGATTAAAAGAGAGAATCAACATCTGCATGACCTGTCTCTCGGGTTAGTAGTAGCAAGTGCCGTAGGTGTACTGGTGTTACTGGTAGCTTGGTTTATCGCTATCCGGTCTGCACGCACTTGGGCTGCGGAGCGCCGCGAATCGGAGGATGCGTTACAAATCGCTCATGATAGGCTGGGCATTCTGGTTGAACAACGCACGGCGGATCTACTAAAAGCCAATGAACAACTCCAGCGCAAGATTACTGAACACCTAAAGGCGGAAGAGGCTTTACGGATTAGCGCACAAAAACATCAATTGCTATTCGAGAGTTCGCGCGATGCATTGATGACTTTGGGGCCACCATCATGGAAGTTCACGACCGCGAATCAGGCAACGCTGCAAATGTTCGGTGCATCTTGCGTGGACGAATTCACCAGGCTCGGGCCTTGGGATATTTCCCCACAGCAACAGCCGGATGGACGTCTGTCGAGCGAGAAAGCGCCAGAGATGATTGCAGTAGCCATGCAGGAAAGCTCCCACTTTTTTGAATGGACTCATCAACGGCTGGATGGCCAGCCATTCGACGCCAATGTCTCGTTGACCCGCATGGAGGAAGGAGAAGGTGTATTTTTACAAGCCACCGTGCGAGACATCACCGAGCATAAGCGAATGGAACGGGGCTTGTTGGAAAGCGAGGAGCGTTTCCGCAAGGCTTTCCAATATTCGGCCATTGGTATGGCTTTGGTAGGCCTGGATGGACATTGGCTTAGGGTCAATCATGCGCTTTGCCAGATGATCGGCTATTCAGAGCAAGAATTGTTGGGCCTAACTTTTCAGGACATCACGCATCCGGACGATCTCGATTCCGATCTTGATTTTGTGGCGCAACTTTTGGCGGGAAAGACAGACCACTATCAGATGGAAAAACGATATTTCCATAAGAATGGTCATGTCGTTTGGATACTACTGAGCGTTTCGCTAATACTGGATGCGCAACACAATCCCATCCATTTTGTATCCCAACTAGAAGAGATTACCGAGCGAAAACTAGCGGAAGAAGAAATCCGCAAACTGAACGAAGAACTGGAAGTCAAGGTTCAAGAGCGCACCCAGGCACTGCTTGATGCGCAGGAAGAATTGATGCGCAATGAAAAGCTGGCCGTATTAGGACAGATTGCCGGCAGCGTGGGGCACGAATTGCGCAATCCGCTGGGTGTGATGAGTAACGCGGTGTACTTTCTGCAAACGGTGTTATCCGATGCAGACGAAACCACCAAGGAATATCTGGACATCATCAAGAGCGAGATTGCGGGCTCCGAACGCATCGTCTCCGACTTGCTGGATGCGGTGCGTACTAAACCGCCACAATCCGCAACGGTAGATGTAAGAGAGCTGATCAACCAGACCTTGCACAGATGCATCTTACCTCCGTCTGTCGCTCTTGAACTGGACATCCCGGAAATCCTTTCGCCCTTGAGGGTGGATGCCATGCAAATCCAGCAAGTGTTCCGCAACCTGATTAGCAACGGTGTGGAGGCCATGCCTGAGGGCGGCAAACTAAAAATTCGTGCGAGCGAAGACAAGCAAACCAAGAGCATTACCATTAGCGTAAGAGACGGTGGCATCGGTATGACTCCGGAACAGTTACGCAAGTTATTCCAGCCGTTGTTCACGACTAAAGCCCGCGGCATTGGCCTAGGCCTAGTGGTGGTTAAAAACCTGACGCAGGCTAATGGCGGCGGCGTGGCGGTGGAAAGCACCCCCGGCCGGGGTAGCGTGTTTAAGGTCACTCTACCCATCAGTTGTTAGTTTGTCAGTGATAGCAGTATGATTTACCCATTAACCGCCAAAATAACGGGATAGACAATGAAAATTTTGGTAGTGGATGACGACCGGCGTATCGTAAAAACGACCTGCGACATCTTAAAAATTAAGGGCCACGAACCTATTCCCGCTTACGCGGGGGAGGAAGGCATCGAAAAAGTGAGAAACAGTCCGCCGGATTGCGTGCTGATGGACATCAAGATGCCTGGTCTCAATGGTGTCGAGGCGTTGAAACGAATACATGAAATTGTTCCCGCGCTACCGATTATACTGGTTAGTGCCTACGCGACAAACGATCTCATGGAGGAAGCGAAGAATGCCGGAGCTTATGCCATCCTGAGCAAGCCCCTTAACTTTCCCATTATCCTGTCATTTCTTTCGCTATTAGATAGCGAGGAAAGTATTCTGGTGGTGGACGATGACCTGGCGTTTTGTAAGACGTTGAAGGATATTTTAACCCTCAGGGGCTTTCAAGTTGAAACGGAAAGCGAGCCTCAATGCGTGCTGAGACATATCGAGAATAACCATAAGCTTGCCATCGTCCTTCTCGATCTCAAGCTGGGAGTGGTGAACGGTGTCGATGTGCTGAAGGCGATACAAAGCAAATACCCCGGCAAACCAGTGCTGATGATGACCGGATGTCGCCAGGAAATGGGAAGTTCGATTGAGCAGGCGTACAAGGCCGGCGTTTATACTTGTTTATATAAGCCATTTGAACTGGATGATTTGTTCCGATTGATCGAGGAAATTCGCATTGTGAAATTAAAAAACTTGTTGGCGGAAGCATGAAAAATAAACCCGAAACTCTGATTGCTGAATCGAACGGCGGCCAATGCCAGCCAGCGGCCGCCCAGGACATAGAAATCCGTTACCGGGCACTGTTCGATAATATGTTCGAAGGGGTCGCGTATTGCAGCATGGTTTTCGAGGGCGGAAAGCCTTCGGATTTTATTTGTCTTGACGTCAATTTGGCATTTGAGACCTTAACCGGATTAAGGGATGTCATTGGAAAAAAGGTCTCTACCCTCATCCCCGATTTCAGTTCATCAAACCGGGCACTGTTTGATAGCTTCGGCAGGGTTGCGGCAACCGGCGCTACGGAAAGGTTTGAAACCTACATTGACCGATTGAACAGTTGGTTTATTGTCACTGTTTACGGTGCAGGCAATAGCCGCTTTATTGCAGTATTTGCCGATACCACCGAGAAGAAGCTGAACGAACAAGCCTTGCAGACGAGCGAAAGAAAATGCCGGTCTTTATTTGACGAAGCCCGCCAGTTCATTGGCTTGTTGACGTCTGACGGGATCATGGTCGACATCAACCGTACGGCCCTGGAATTGGCCGGCATTCAAGCATATGACGTGTCGGGTAAGCCGTTCTGGGAGACGCCATGGTGGACGCCCTCACCGGAAGTGCATGAGCTATTGCAAAGCGCAGTCGCACGGGCGGCTCAAGGGGATTACGTCCGTTTTGAGGTCAAGCTTCAGGCAAGCAACGGCAATCTCAGGGATATGGATTTTTCGCTTAAACCATTAAGTGGTGAATCAGGTATTGTTGAGCAGCTCATTGCAGAAGGGCATGACATTACCGAACACAGGAATTATGAACGCCAATTGGAACACATGGCGACGCATGACATCCTCACCGGCCTGGCCAACCGCAGTTTGCTCGCGGATCGTATTAGCCAGGCAATTTCCCATGCCTGTCGCTTTGGCCAGATCATCGCCGTGTTCTTGCTGGATATTGACCGTTTCAAATTGATCAACGATAGCCTCGGTCACGGACTGGGCGATCTCCTGTTGAAAGAGATCGCGCATCGACTAAAAAGCTGTACGCGTGTTGGTGATACCGTTGCGCGTATGGGCGGCGACGAATTCGTGTTATTGATGACCAACCTGGAGAATGAGAATGACTCTGCGCTATTTGGGCGCCGGGTGCTCGATGCCTTGTCCTTCCCGATACCCTTGGACGGGCATCAATTGACGGTCACCGCCAGTGCCGGTGTTTCGCTTTATCCCAAAGACGGCAATGACCTCGATGTTTTGCTGAAAAATGCCGATATAGCCCTGTGCCGGGCCAAGGACATGGGGCGTAACTGTTTTCAATTCTATTCTTCCAGAATGAATGAGCGCATGTTACAACGCCTGGAGTTTGAATCAGAGCTGCGTCTCGCCTTAAAGCACGGCTGGTTTACCTTGCACTATCAGCCGCAGGTTGACATCCTGAGTGGCGAGATCATCGGTTGCGAAGCATTGATCCGCATGAACCATCCGGAGCGTGGCATGATTCCCCCCAATGAGTTCATTTCAATGGCGGAAGAAACCGGGCTGATCGTGGCGATAGGCGAATGGGTGATACAGGAAGCCTGCCAGCAGATGAAGCGCTGGCAAGACGAACATCCCAATGAATTGGTTATGGCGGTGAATGTCTCGCCGCTACAGTTCAGGCACCCTGATCTGATCGAGGTTGTCCGGCGTGCGTTGGAATCGTCCGGATTGGCGGCGAGCTACTTGGAACTGGAATTCACCGAGGGCGCACTGATGAAGAATGTGCCTTCTACGCTCCAACTGATGAAAAAATTCAAGGCCATGGGATTGCGTTTAGCCATCGACGATTTCGGTACCGGCTATTCCAGCTTGAATTATCTCAAGCAGTTCCCGATAGATAAGCTGAAAATCGACCAATCTTTCGTTAAAAATATCGCGTTCGATCCCAGCGATGCCGCCATCGTGCAGGCTATTATCGCCCTGGCCCGTAGCCTGGGGCTATCCACCATCGCAGAGGGTGTCGAAACCGAAGCGCAACTTGGCTATTTACGCGTCTTACATTGCAATGAATTGCAGGGATTTTTCTTTAGTCGAGCCGTTCCTCCCGATGAATTCATAGCACTATTAGAGCGCTCTCTTCACGTCAAACCGATAGAATCGGAACATGTATTGCTATTGGTGGATGATGAAAAAAATATTTTGGCATCGCTGAACCGCATCTTGTGTCGAGAGGGATACCAGATTCTCATGGCTACCAGCGGAGAGGAAGGGCTGGAATTGATGGCTAAACATAGGGTTGACGTGGTGATTTCCGATCAGCGCATGACCGGTATGAGCGGAGTGGAATTCTTGCGCCGCGTGAAGCTGATGTATCCTAATGCGGTGAGAATGATCTTGAGCGGGTATACCGAAATCGACACATTAACCGATGCCATCAATAAAGGCGAAATCTATCAGTTTATTAACAAGCCATGGGATAACAACGCGCTTCTCGCCACGATTCGAGAGGCATTTTCGCGACATGATTTATTTAATAAAAATACTGATGATCCCGGTAAGAACTCGTTGTGACGGATGGCTGGTTACCAATCGCCAGTGTCTGATGGATTATCCCACTTTATTGATGTATATCGGCCTAAGTGAATACGACTTAGAAGACTTGCAATCTGAGCTGTTCGATGGGACTTAGCCAGAACGCAGTCTAATTGACGCTCATCAGCCTAGGCCGATACCTCGTGCTGTTGGATGAGACGCCGCTGGTGTCGGCGCATACGTCCGTGATGCATTGCTGTGTTATACCCACTTTCAGATGAGACTTTATGAGCCAACCGATCAAATTACTGATCGTCGACGACGATCAAAACCTAAGGAAAACGCTATCCGATATTCTGCGGGTCAAGGGATATGACAGTATGGTGGTTGGCAGCGGCGACGAGGCGATAGCGGCAGCCGAACAGGAACCGATTTCTTTGGCGCTGATAGACCTTAAACTGCCGGACATGTCGGGCCTGGATGTCATGGAGCGGATTAAGGCTATCTCCCCATTGACCGAGGCGATCATTTTAACCGGATACGCCTCGCTCGACACCGCTATCGAGGCTACTAAGCGCGGAGCCTTCTCTTATCTGATCAAACCTTACCAGATGGATGACCTGTTGCTGGTTATCCGCCATGCCATCGAACGGCAACTGGCTCAGCAGGAGATTCGCCGCTTAAGCGAAGCGCTCAGGCAATCCCACGAAGCCATTGTCTTGTTGGATTCACAATTTCATTTCGAATATGTGAACACAGCCTTTACCCTGCTTTTCGGCTATCCGATTGCGGAGTTGACGGGAGAATCTATTTCCTTAATCGGAGTGACTGACGACATTGGATTTAATATGCTCCGGGTGGCAGACATTGCCGCTTTGCCGGGAGGATTCGCGGGCGAAACAATGTGCCTCACGAAGGATGGCCATCTAATTCCTATATTGATCAACATAGCGCCGATTCACGACCAACAAGGCCGTATCATTAATCTTGTTGCTACCTTCACAGACCTCACCGTGCTCCGGCAAATGGAAGAATCCTTGCTCGAGAGCGAAGAGAAGTTCCGATCAATCAGTTCAGCCGCTCATGATTCTATTATTATGCTTGACGAGAATGGGGCTATCAACTTCTGGAACACCGCCGCTGAAACGACCTTCGGCTATTTGGCTGACGAGGTGCTTGGCAAGGATATGCACACGATGTTCGCGCCGGAACGATTCCATCAGGCATATAGCGCCGGCTTCGCGAATTTTCAGGCCACTGGCCAAGGATACGCCATTGGCAAAACACTTGAACTTGCCGCGATCCGCAAAGGGGGGGAGGAATTCCCCATCGAGATATCGTTGTCGACAGTCCAACGTCGGAATCAATGGCACGCCATCGGCATCGTGCGCGACATCAGCGAGCGCAAGCGAGCAGAACAGGAGGCACAAACGTACGTTACGGAATTGACCCGCACCAATAGCGAATTAAAGACCCTTAATGCCAAGTTGGAACAGGCGCAGAGTCAGCTTATACAATCGGAAAAAATGGCGTCCATCGGTATTCTGGCTGCGGGAATCGCGCACGAAATCAATAATCCGATCGGTTTCATCAAATCCAATATCGGCTCACTGGAGAAATATGTCCAGGACTTTTTGCTTGTGTTAAATGCCTACCAAAATGCCGAGTTCCGGCTTCAGGAACATAAAGAATTCTTTCCGGAAGTGCATGAACTGAAAGAACGAACCCTGTTCGAGTATGAAAAACAAGATGTGCTCGAACTACTGGCTGAAACGGTCGGCGGACTTGAAAGAATAACGAAAATCGTCACAGATCTCAAGGGTTTCGCTCGTCTGGAATCAACGGTCAAATGGATGATGGATGACATTCACAAGGGAATCGAAAGTACGCTGAATGTCATCTGGAACGAATTGAAATATACTTGCGTGGTAAAGAAAGAATACGGCCCGCTGCCGCCCGTCGAGTGCGTGCTACCCCAATTGAACCAAGTGTTCATGAATCTGCTTGTCAATGCAGCCCAGGCTATCGAATCCAAAGGCACGATTACGATCAGGACAGGTGTTGCCGAAGACAGGATTTGGATTGAAATCTCCGATACGGGCAAGGGTATTCCGCCTGAAAACATTAAGGCAATCTTCGTTCCTTTCTTTACTACCAAGCCGGTCGGAAAGGGTACCGGATTGGGACTCTCGGTTTCCTACGACATCATCCGAAAGCATCATGGCCGAATCGATATCGAAAGCGCTGTAGGAAAAGGCAGCACCTTCCGGATATGGCTACCGATCAATCAGGGGCACAACAACGATTCCTTCATTGTTGTTAATGGTCAATTAAACTGAGCCAAAAACTGGCCGGAAATAGCCGCCTTGTTTGACGCGGTTAATCAGCAAATCGACTTCCAAGGGCATAAACGCAAAGCCGCGCTCTTGGTTAGTTTTTTCGGTGATTTCGGCCAGCGACATTCTGCGCGGCGGGTTGAGATTCAGGCTAACGTCTTTTTCCTGCTCTTAATTTTGTACTCAAACATACGCATTAAGTAATTCGCTTTCCGTTGATAGGTTTTTCAACCTGCAACTGGAATCCTGGTTGAGCAGTTTCAACCGATTGGCACTGTTCCGTTTTAGCAAGATGGACTTGACCTGTTGATAAGGCGTCCATCGACCGATCTCTGAGTCGTGGAGTCTTGCTAAGACGTTGCGTGCAGCATTGACGTCCGCCTGCAACACCTCCCCGTTTTCACGATAAAACTTCTCCCCGCTGCGCTTCCCAGAAAGGGAACCATCGCAAGAATCCATTTGTGAAGTGTAGGCAGGCATTCGACTGCATGGATGCAGGAGGTAGAGCAATGCAGGAGCAATTGCCGAGACGTAAACGACCGTAGAACCTCTACGGCGAGATACATTTTCAATAGCCTGTGCAATCACGCCCTTCGTCCATGCAGACAATCGACGTGACACATTTTTACTAAACTTTTTGCCAGAAATCGGCGAGGTTAAATCTTCGGTGACGATCACGGCGGCTTTATCGATGACTTGATTAACCGCTTCATGGACAATCGTTCTTACACAGGACTGGTGTATGGCAGCTTGCTTATCCAGTTTTTTGCGCCCCAAGTTGTGTTTTGTCACCCAAGGCTTAAGCTTGGCAATATGCTTTAACTTGTTGCGACGCTGATATTTCAGCTTAAGCCGGTCTGATTCTTTGCTTAGGACAGCACCCAGAGTTACACCATGATGCACACCGTCTGAATCGGTCAATACTTCGGTATAGCCTTTGTCCACGCCAATGGTTTGGGTACCGCAATCGTTTGTTTTCACTTCTTCGGCGGCGTAATGGATTTCAACTTTATTGTTGCGCAAGATAATCCGCAGATTGCCTTGGGGTGCTACGGTAGTGCTTAACGGGATGGCGATGCGTTTGCCTTTAATCAGGCTGGGTATCTTGATCCAGACGTTCTCATGCAAGACAAAGACGGTGTAATCATCCGACCGGACGATGATTTGGTTATGGGTGTGGTTGTGTCCACGCTTAAAATGCTTGCGCATGGTTCTGGACAAGAAACGATCATCCAGATATTTATCGGATTTAAGCAATGTATACAGGCGTTTTTGTTCGGCTTTGTCTTGGGTGTGACGACGGATGGCCTGTTTGGCATCAAATTTAGCCGCTTCACGACAGGCTTTAATATCACCTATCGCGTCGCATAGCGTTTGTTTCCAAGGCGTTGCGCCAACGTTAAACTGCTTGCCTTCTTTAAGCCAGTTATCCCGAATGGTTCTGTCACGCAGGCCAATGCCGTTAATGGAACCGAAGCGTTGCCAAACTTCGGTGCGAATAGCGCCTAAACGTTCGGCTTGCTCAATTAATGCCGCAAACTTACCGGGGTTAAGGTTATCGCTAAAGGCTATCTGGGTTATCACTGACGGCTTCCTTTATAATTTTTTTATACCGGCGCAGGCCGTATAAACGACACGAAAAACAATCGATAATCGCCATTAGATCTTGCACCATTTCTGATTCTGGCGACAATGCTTCATTGTTAATGATGACCAGCTTGCAGTCGTGTTGTTCAAGATAATGTTCAAACCAATCCATACCGAAGCGGGCTAAGCGATCTTTGTGCGCGATGACTAAGGTATGGATTGCCCTGGCTTCAACCAGGGACATAATCCTGACAAACTGTTTGCGCTTTAAGTTTAGCCCACCACCCACTTCAACCACGGTTTCGTCAATCGCAATACCCGCACCCACACAAAAATCGGCAACTGCCTTTTGTTGTGATAATAGGTCATCTTTTTGCCCTGGACTGGACACTCGGCAATAACTGACAGCAATCCGCTTATCGGCTTTAACGCCCATAATTTCCGAAAGCTGGTCATGTGTATAGAATCGCCGGTTTGTAGGCGTTCTGTGTGCCGTTAAAATGCCTTCCCTATCCCAGCGCTGTAAGGTTTTGGTGGTTTTAGCGATTAGCTTTGCAAACTCACTGGGTCTATATGTGTTCATATTTTATACCTATACACACTTCTGCGTATAATGTAAACTACTTAGTAGTAGCTCTGCTTCGGGAAAAATGACGGTCATAGCGGGGTTTTGGTAATAATAAAAAGATTATCACTACTACACCCCATAAACCTTGCGTTTACGCCAGAAAGTTGCCCGGCTCATGCCCAGTGACGCCGCCGCTTGGCTCACTTTGCCATGGCTCTGCGCCAATGCTTGACGGATTGACGCCGACTCTTCCGCCACCGACAGCGGCGCGTTTTGCACAACATCCGGCTCAAAGCTGCGCGACGGTTCCCTGAACTCAGGCGGCAATTCCGAGCCGCGTAGCGTCGTCCCCCGGCCTACCGCAAAGGCGTATTCCACGACATTATGCAGCTCCCGGATATTGCCCGGCCACGCATAGTCAAGCAATGCGCGCATCGCCTGCGGATCGATTTTTTCAATTTTCCTGAAATTGGCGGCATTATGCTGGCGGATAAAATGCCAGATCAGCAAAGCTATGTCTTCGCGGCGCTCCCGCAATGGCGGAATGAAAATCGGCACCACCCTGAGCCGGTACATCAGGTCTTCACGGAAACGCCCCAACTTGACCTCTTCCCGTAATGAGCGGTGCGTTGCGGCAACGATACGCACATCGACAGCAATCGAACGGTCGCCGCCGACCGGAATGAAGTTCCTTTCCTGAATAACCCGCAGCAATTTGGCCTGTAAGTCCAACGGCAGCTCGGCCACTTCATCCAGAAACAAAGTGCCGCCGTGCGCGCGTTGGAACAAACCGCGATGATCCTTGACCGCGCCGGTAAACGCGCCGCGCACATGGCCGAACAGCTCGCTGTCCAGCAGACTGCTGGATAAAGCCGCGCAATTGATCGCCAAAAAAGGCGCAGTGCGGCGGGCGCTCAGGTCGTGAATGGCTTTGGCGACCAACTCCTTACCGGAACCGCTCTCGCCTCTGACCAACACCGTTGCTTCTGTTTCTGCAGCATTTTCAATGACTTGGAAAACCGCCTGCATCGCCGGCGAACGGCTTAGCAAGCCATGAAAACCCTGGCTTTCAGATGCCGGTATCGGAGATCTGTCCACTGTAAACAGGTTCGCGGCTGGCGCTGAAACAGGAAGCAGTAAACCCAATCCACCGGCAAAAACATCCGCCGAGCCATATAAAACCTGGGTTATTTTTTCCAGTTCGCGCAAAGGGCCATCAGCCTGGGCTAATTTTATGAGTTTTTTTTGATGGTCGACAGCCCCGCTAATGGCGTATTCTTGTGGGCAAAGCCTGCCTACAATCTCGCTGGCCGCCAACCCCGTTAGCCGCTCCGCGCCAGGGCTCCAATGAATAACCCCTTGTTCGCAGTCAACAATATAAAAACCGGCGTCATCGCACAGCGCCAACAGCGTTAACAACAAAGGCTGCAAAGCTTGCAGGGCCAGCCAATCTGACAGGGCTTCGGGAATCTGTTGCACATGTTTCATAAATGTCTCACTGAGGCGAATAAATGTTTCATTGAAACGATATATGAAACAGGTTCAAGGCACAAGGAAAAAGGTTCATGGCTGGCACACTGAATCCCAACCTTCTGGCACGGCTGTTGCTTAAACTAAAACATAACCCACTGGAGAGACATCAAAAACCGTACTGATTTATTGCCGACTGGGCAACCGTTCGGCATTGCGGGTGCAGACCCTACAATAACAGGGTTACACCAGCGTACTGTCGATAGCCGGTGGTTTTGAAGCTCGGAAAAAAACTAACACCGATAAGAGAGAATAGGTGCATGACAAAAAAATCGTGTTGCTTTACACTTTTTTGTCGTGTACCGGAATTTTCCATTACTACACACTTGAGAGGAAACCATGTCAACTAAACACCATACCGTATTGATCATAGGTGGAGGCGCCGCCGGCGTTTCCGTTGCCAACAACATGCGCCGCCAAGATGCAAAAATTGATATTGCCATCGTTGAACCGTCCGAAGTCCATTACTACCAGCCGGGCTTCACCATCATCGGCGGCGGCGCTTATACCATGAAACAAACTATGCGCAACGAAGCTGATTTGATTCATCCGAGCGTGACTTGGATTCGGGATTACGCGGAAAGCTTCCAGCCGAATGACAACACAGTCCGCTTACGTTCCGGCGACACGCTGAGTTACGACTATCTGGTGGTCTGCCCCGGCCTGCAACTGGATTGGGACAAAATCGAAGGCCTGAAAGAAACGCTGAACAAAAACAATGTATGCAGCAATTATTCCGCCGAAACTGTCGAATACACCTGGGAATGCATTCAAGCCATCAAAGAAGGCACGGCGCTGTTCACCCAGCCGCCGATGCCGATTAAATGCGCTGGCGCGCCGCAAAAAATCATGTATCTGGCGGCAGACCGTTTCCGTAAACGCGGCACACTGGACAAATTCAACATTGAGTTTTTAAATGCCGGCCCCGCCATTTTCGGCATACCGTTTTTCGCCAAAGCACTCAGTAAAGTCGTTGCCGATTACGGCATAAAAACCAACTTCAACCATAATCTGGTCGCCATCGACGGCCCGGCCAAAACCGCCACCTTTGAAACCACCGACAGCGACGGCAACAAACAGCGTATCACTAAAACCTTCGACATGATCCATGTCACGCCGCCGCAAAGCGCGCCGGACTTCATCAAAAAAAGCCCGCTGGCCAATGCCGCCGGTTGGGTTGATGTCAATCCCAAAACCCTACAACACAACCAATACGCCAACATTTTCGGCCTGGGCGATGCCAGCTCGACACCCAACGCCAAAACGGCGGCCGCTGTGCGCAAACAAGTGCCGGTGGTGGTCGACAATATCCTTAACCTGAACGCCAGCAAAGCCATACAGGAAGGCTACGATGGTTACGGCTCCTGCCCATTGACCACCTCGCTAAGCACGGTAATACTGGCCGAATTTTCCTACGACGGCAAAGTCACGCCTTCGTTCCCTTTACTCGACCCCAGAAAAAACCGCCTGATTTGGTGGTGGGGCAAAATCATGGGCTTCCCGTGGATGTACTGGTCTTTAATGCTTAAAGGCTACCGCATCGATATTCCGCACCTGGAAGGCTATGCAAAAAAGTTTATGAAAGAAGATTAAGCTGATTTCCTGAAAAAGGATATAGCAAAAATTGTCCACGCTTAACACGAAAGCCATGAAATTTTCGTGTTAAGCGTGGACGCTATCTTTTACAGGCTTTGATCATCAAGGGATGTTATTTCCCGGAAATCGCCTTATTTAGAAAACGCAATAAAACGCCGATAAGGCGAACCCTGCTTCCAGGTGAAGGCCTCGGTGTAATAATGCATCAGCGCCAGATAGCCCAGTAGCCCCACGCTAATCGCCTTGTTAATCTCCACACCGAAAAGGAAATCAGCGGCGGCATTAAACGCGCTGTCGCCGTAAGACTGCAGTGCAAAGGCCAGCAAAAACGAACTGACCGGCAATACGACAAAAATAGGCAGTCGGCAACGCGCCGCATAGTGATAGATAACATTTTGCGGTTGCAGCCGGTGCTTGTTGTAATCATGCACCACATAGAAAATATAGGCAGTCGCGTCATGCACCAGCCGTGGCACCAGAATCGCGAGGAAATAATACTGCTGGACAAACAGATAAAAACTGCTCAGCACCAACAAAACGTTAGACCATAAAAACCACTTGCCGACAGCCGTAGTCGCATAGCGTTGGCATAACAATGCGCTGCAAATCAGCGCGGCGCATAAACCGCCGGCAATCAGTTTAATCCACTCCAGTTGCTGCACTTCCAGGCTGTTTTTAAGGAAGATGCCGATATAAACAAAAAAGCCCGCCGTCACGCTCAACCACAACAACAAGCAAAAAGCCCAATCAGGCAATCGGTACACGCCGCGCCCCACGCCCAACTGCTGTTTGAGCACGTGATAGACCGTCCACGCCGCCACCGCCACATAAAGCGCGCGATAAGAAATGAACAGGCTACCGACGCCAAAAATCAAAATAATAGCGGCGGTCATCAAGATAATTTTCAGCCTATACATCTTCAAATATTCGGCATTGCTCGCCAGTAAAATTGAGCTTGCGATGATATGCGGCGTGCCAAAAAGAATCTGGAACAGTAAAAACTGCCTAGGGCTGCTGGGCAAACTTTGCTGTAAAGCGCCCTGCCAAAACCAAACGTCAAATAGCTGTAGCAACAAACACAAGGGGATAATTGAATACAAGCCCAACAACAGCCGAAACGACACCGCCAGCTGCCTGTCATCGGCTCTCTCCTGCAGTGAAAGTGTTTGATCTGAAAGGGTTCTGGCAGACATAAAACGATCCTCCTATTATTGTTATATTCTCAGTTCAGCTGTTAAGTTAAACTGATTACCCCGCTATTTTCAAGCATTGGTTTTAATTTTTTAGGATGGATAATATCATGATATTTCAGCTAAACCCGCGACTGGAGCAGGATTGCATAGCCATTGGCCGCTTTGATTTATGCCGGTTATTGCTGATGAACGACAGCCACTATCCGTGGTTCATACTGGTGCCGGAACGGGCGGATGTGCGGGAGATTTATCAGCTGGGTAAGGCGGAACGTGAATTATTGACCGAGGAGTCAAGCTATCTTGCCGAAAATCTGGCGGCACTTTATAAAGCCGACAAAATGAATATTGCAGCCATCGGCAATTTAGTCCCGCAGCTGCATATTCATCACATCGTCCGCTACCGGAACGATAAAGCCTGGCCTGCGCCGGTGTGGGGCAAATTCGCCGCCGAGCCTTATACAGACCGGGAAATTGCGGAGCATGTAGCCCGTGTTAAAGACCGGTTAAATATATCAATCAACTAAAAATTCAGTGAAATAAGCCTCTTGAAAGCCTTTATTGGGCTCTGCTTTCTTGCCTTCCATCTTTTCCAGTGTCTGACGAATGATTGCCGTAGTTTCTTGCCGTAATGCCTCGCGTTGCTCGGTAGTTTGCAATTCATCGGAGCGCATTCCGCTATACATCATAACCAACTCATGCCTTAATGCGGGCATGTGTTTTTTTACCGACTCGACAGCTTCTGCGCCATTGACCAATAATTGCACATTAACCAGCAAGAATTTTCTCGGTTCCGCCAAATTAACGGTAAACTTAGGGGTCATTTCCAGATATTCTATAACCGGCCCCCTTACATCATCAGCAACCGCAACAGACATAAACAGAAAACTTAACACCACAACTAATAAACGCATAACAGACTCCGTGTAACTGGAAAATAATTTTCTAGTATAGGCGAAGCCCATCAATTTTAAAACGACACCCCATAATAACAAGTAATGACGACAAAACTCCCCATCGGCCCGGTCATGCTCGATGTCGCCGGCCTAACCTTGGCACCGGACGAAAAAGAAAAACTGAACCATCCCAACACCGGGGCGGTGATCCTTTTTTCGCGCAACTATCAAAACCCCGAACAAGTCACCGAACTGATTAGCAGCATCCGTGCGGCGCGCAACGGCGACTTGCTGATTGCGGTCGACCAAGAAGGCGGCAGAGTGCAACGCTTTTTGCAAGGTTTCACCCGTCTGCCGCCGGCATCAAGCTATGCGCAAACGCCGGACTTGGCAGAACCTGCAGGCTGGCTGATGGCCGCCGAACTGCTGGCGGTCGGCGTCGATTTTAGCTTTGCGCCGGTGTTGGATATTGATTGCGGCGTTAGCGAAATCATCGGCAACCGCTCGTTTTCAACCGATCCGGCGCTGGCAACGCGTCTTTCCAGTTCATTCAGAAAAGGCATGAATGAGGCTGGCATGGCCGCAACCGGCAAGCATTTTCCGGGACATGGCGCAGTGGCTCTGGATTCGCATTTGACCTTACCGATAGACGAACGGGATTTAGACGAAATCAGGGCAAAAGACCTGCTGCCGTTTAAACAACTGATCGCAGAAGGACTCGAAGGCATCATGCCCGCGCACGTTGTTTATCCGAACATCGACCCGAATCCAGCCGGTTTTTCGCCGTTCTGGATACAGGAAATTCTGCGCAAGGAATTGAATTTTAACGGCACCGTGTTTAGCGACGATTTGAGCATGGAAGGTGCGGCCTCAGTCGGCAATTTTCCCGAGCGCGCCCGCCTCGCGCAACATGCCGGTTGCGATATGATTTTGGTGTGCAACAATCCAGCCGCCGCCGAGCAGGTGCTTGAAGCCTTGCCGCATACTCATGATCCTATCCGGGAACAGCGCCTTCAGCGTATGCAAGGCCAGCCGCAGCTAAACCGCGAGCAACTGATGAACAGCGAAAAATGGCAGCAATTATCAACCCTCATTAACCAAACTTATCACCATGCTTGAAAAAATCAAACACGTCCAGGCCAGCGCCGATTTACTGCACAGCGAACAAGAAGTGGAAGCCGCCATCGACAACATGGCCGAGCAAATCAATAACGCATTGGCCGAATGTAACCCGCTGTTACTCTGCGTTCTAAACGGCGGCATCCCGACTTTTGGCAAACTGCTGACCCGCTTGACCATGCCGCTGACCATAGACTCAATCAACGCCAGCCGCTATCAAAACCAGACCTCGGGCGGCAGCATCGACTGGCTGCTTAAACCGCAAACGCCGCTTAACGGCCGCACGGTTTTGATTGTTGATGACATCCTTGATGAAGGCATTACTCTGCAAGCCATCTGCGACTATTGCCGCGAACAAGGCGCGGCAGCCGTCTACAGCGCGGTATTGGTGGATAAAATCCTCGACCACGAAAAACCCATCAGCGCCGACTTTATCGGCCTGACCGTAGAAAACCGCTATTTGTTCGGCTACGGCATGGACTACAAAGGCTATTTACGCAACGCACCAGGCATTTACGCCTGCAAGGACTAAAAGATGACCACACTGGCTATTATTGGCGGCACCGGCTTGACCCAATTAAGCGATTTAACGATTATCAAACGTGAACAATTGGACACCCCTTACGGCGCGCCTTCCGCTGAATTTGTCACCGGCGAACTGAACGGCATCCCGGTTATTTTCCTGGCCCGGCATGGCAACCCGCATACTATTGCCCCGCATAAAATCAATTACCGGGCCAATATCTGGGGACTTAAACAGCTCGGCATCAAGCAGATTATTGCTGTAGCTGCAGTCGGCGGCATTACCAGCAGCATGGCGCCGGCGCATATCGCCATCCCCGACCAGATTATCGATTACAGCTATGGCCGACTGCATACCTTTTTTGAAGACGAGGCGGTGCAGCATATCGACTTTAGCTACCCGTACAACCAAAATTTACGCGCCCGCCTAATCAGCGCGGCCGCTAAAGCCAACATCAAAATCAGCCCGTTGGGCACTTACGGCTGCACCCAAGGACCACGTCTGGAAACCAGCGCAGAAATACAGCGCATGGAAAGGGACGGCTGCGATCTGGTCGGCATGACCGGTATGCCGGAAGCCGCGCTGGCCAAAGAACTGGACATGGATTATGCCGCCATCAGCGTCGTCGCCAATTGGGCCGCAGGAAAATCGGAAGGGGAAATCACTATGGAAGAAATAGAACGGCATCTGCACAAAGGCATGGCGAACACCGCTGAATTATTGAAAGCTTTTGTCGGTTAGGATGCAGCGCTGAGCGGATATTTTCCGCTCAGCGCCACCCAATTAATGATGGCAACCGGCTCCATGAATATGCCCGTGCGCCAGTTCCTCTTCAGTCGCAGGTCTAACATCGACAACTTCGACATCAAAGGTCAAATCAACGCCTGCCAGCGGATGATTACCGTCGATGGTCACATCATCGCCATCAATATTAACGATAGTCACTTCGCCGGAACCGGAGCTGACATCGGCGTGGAACATCATGCCAACCTCAAGTTCGTCAATGCCTTCAAACATCGCACGCGGAATGACCTGAACCATCTCGTCATTTTGTTCGCCATAAGCGTCTTTAGCCGCAACGCGCACATTAAACTTGTCGCCCACCGCCTTGCCGAGTAAAGCGTCTTCCAAACCGGGAATGATATTTCCAGTGCCGTGCAGATAAACCAAAGCGTCATCACCTATTGAACTATCCAGCACTTCGCCGCCATCGTTGGTCAAAGTATAGTGAAAAGAAACAGCCATATTGTCAGCAACTTGCATGATAAAACCTTTTTCGTCATTTAAAAGGCGGCTATGATAAAGAATTGCCACCCTTTTGTCTGAAATAATTAACTACAGGAAATCAACCATGTCGCGCTGGAGACCACCGACACCCAAATCGTCCCCGTACATCACCCCGGAAGGCTATCAAGCCTTAGAAACCGAATTAAGGGGGCTGTGGGGCAAACGCAAAGAAGTGACCCAGGCGTTATCAGCCGCCGCAGCGGAAGGCGACCGCTCGGAAAATGCCGAATATATTTACCGCAAAAAAGAACTGCGCGGCATAGACCGACGTATCCATTATCTGCAAAAACGCCTGCCCGCCCTGAATATCGTATCCCAGCCGCCCGACGATCAAGACAGGATTTATTTTAGCGCCTGGGTAAGCTTGGAAAATGAAGCCGGTGAAGAAGTCACCTACCGCATCATCGGTGCCGATGAACTTGACCCCAAAAAACATTACATCAGCCTCGATTCGCCACTGGCAAGGGCGCTACTAAAAAAAACCTTCGATGATGAAGTTGTCATTAAAAATGAACTGGGCGAGACCCGATATATCATTACCGACATCAATTACCGCAAGCATTAAGAGGACAACCCATCCCCGAGGCAAATGCAAATAATCGACACATTTTCCATTAAATGACAGAATTAAGATTGCAATAAATACCACGGTCTATATAATACGCCGGGTTAGGAGAGGTGGCTGAGCGGCCGAAAGCGGCGGTCTTGAAAACCGTTGAGGGTTGATCCCCTCCCAGGGTTCGAATCCCTGCCTCTCCGCCATGAAAGTAAAATAACCGATTGTTTTTAAAGACAATCGGTTTTTTTTTGCCTGCTGTGCCCCACCTTTGGCGGTCGCTCCAGTTAAACGTTGTTACACATTAAACCGGCAATTCCTGCCGATTTCCCAAATTCCAGCCACAAAAAAACCGGATAGACCGGCTTGATTGTTGTTACAGTTTTCAAGTGCTGCCAGATTTCAACCAGGGGGATTTCTCCCAGGTCGGCCTATAAAGATGATCTCGTTATTCCTAGAGCTTAATCGCCAGCGCTCCAATCCCGCGGATTAATCCTTGCTGTAATCTTGCTGTTTAGTTTGCGCCCCGTGCGCGTGGGCGTGACGGCGAAGATGCTGCCCCAAATTTTCGGGACACCCTTGCACCCTTGCGCGTGAGCGTGACTAAACTCAAATTTGATTTTAGTGAATAATCCTTTCAAGTCGCGCCGGTGCGCCTGGGTACGCTGTAGATAATTGCCGACAAAAATAGATAAGCACAATCTTGAGCCGATCTTTTCCCCGCGGTCGCCTGCTCTGTTTTGCGACATAATGAATTGATATGCTTGTTACTGTGCCAACTCGCTCTAAGCCCCGCCAGATAAAGCCTATAGACCGGCAGCAATTCAGAGCGTTCTAGTACCCTCTACAAATCAATCAGTTGCTGAGTATTGAAATTTAATTTTTCGGGCTGTTTTTTAATGAATAATAAGCAGTTTTTAATTAATTTCACCTTTAAAAACCATACTCCCGATGAAA
>JAUXXQ010000012.1 GCA_030684815.1 Methylobacter sp.
AAAAAGAGAGGTAATCGAGCAGCTGATCATCATACTGGATAAAGACGTTACTGAAATAAAAAAACTAGACCCAAGTCAGTGGGATGAGTATTTCAATGAAATTTCGTTACGCAGTAACTAATCAATTTATTGAACCACGCCCATTTTTGAACCCCAATTTTTTATCGTACTAAAAAACTCAAATAGCAGACTTGTGAGAAGCATCATTCATCAAAATCTGGGTAGACCAAAACCTAACTTATTAGCCGCCTTACGAAAGCGCTCTTCGCTTTCTGGATTTACGGCCAATAATTTGGTGTCTGCAATTTGATAGCAAAAGCTTTTAGTTAAATCATGACGTGCTAAAAATTCGGTTACTCCGATTTCCACGCACTCAAGTAATAACACCTTGCCTTTGTTTTTTAAAGCAGTTGCCCGAAAATTTATATCCTTTAGAAATTCTTTCAGTTCTTTCGATAAGTTTTCTACGCCACGTTGCTGTAAAAATGCCAATAACTCGTCGATCGAACGGCCATTTTCCAATGCCAGCAAAAATTTTTCCGGTTGTAATTGCCATAATTGCTGATCTTCTTCAACCGCCCAATGCTCTAAGTTTAAACGTTCATCAATCGCCAGGATGCCAGAAACAACTTGGATTTGTAAATCAGGTAACAACGCCAATTGAGTCGTGATTTCTGGGGCATTTGCCTGGTAAGTATCTGTTAAACCTATGCAGTAGGCGCCCAGTGGATTAAGACGAAACCAAACTAAGCCATCGTAACGACTAAAAAAGTCAACATCATCGGTACCCCATAAATACTCATAATTAACCGGAACTTCCCATGGTTGCACATAAGCAACATCCAGCAATCCTAGCGTTGCCATATATTCAAACAAAAAGGCACTCAGATAGCGGCATTGCAGCAGCGTCCATATTGATGTGCTGGAGCGACCGAGATTGCCATAGTTAGCATCTATGATATATAAGCTCCACGGAGTTTTCGAGACTTCAAATTCATGCCCAGTCGCATGAAAGTAGCGACAGAAATCATTAACGGATACCCAGGCATTCACCGGACAATGTTGCAATACATCAACAATAACGCTACGTCGGTCGGGAAGTGGTGTGAAGTTGCGTTTCGCTTTACCGCCTTGCCCTTTAATAATGTCGATGCGATTAAATTCATCAAACGTCTTTCCTTTTAACCAGCGTTGCCAAATATCGCGGAGTACTTCCGCAGGATTTTTGCCTAAAGCAGTGCGACCACTTTTAGTAAGTGCTAGCTTTTTGCCATTAAGTTGCGCTAATTTCGCAGTTTGTAACAGCAAGAGCCACGCAAACGCTTTAATAGGCCCAATGGGTTCACCGATTTTAGATTGTTTACTCTCTGCATTATAAAAATCACCACCAACCAGATTGTTTGACACTTCCCGCAAAACTGCGACACCTGGTAATAATGTTTTCTCACTGACGGCAAGCTTATCCTGATCCACCAAACGCAGCATTACCCCAATTTCAATGAGTGCTTCATGTTCGGTAACCCGCGAGTGTACTGGAAACTGTTGCGTGACAGTTTCAGCAACGGATTTACGCGCCTCCCAGGTACGGCGAGTCTCTTGCCAAACATAATAGTCTGGCAATTCGGCAATACTGGGCAATGATGCGGGAGCCGGTTGCTCAACAAAAGTAAGCAGGCGTTGCGCTAAATCACCAGGAATACAGTGACTACCCGAACCATACCGACCCTCACGATATAAAAACAAACATAACAACGTCGGTGATTTTTGGTATGACTTTTTGTTTTCAGCATAAATTTCGGGCGCAATGCCATATTTGGCATCAAAACGAGCGGGGCGATATACACCTTGCGGTGCGTATAAGGTTTCTGCAATGACCGTTTGTTGGGTGCTATCCAGCTTAGCCCATAGTGCGAGCAATTTATCACCGCTTAACTGATCATTAATTAAGGCCGTTAATTCGTTTTTACGCGTAGGTCTTTCTTTGGTCGGCAATAACAATAACAACGCCTTTAAATCATCGACGGTAGCAATATCAAATGCAGCACTGAGCGTAGGAATAAGAAATCGATTATCTTGCATAGTTGTTACTCGTAAAAATGAGCTGGGGACTGTTCGGTGAGAGAATATGAGCGCCAAATATTCCCTGTTAATTTCCGAACGATAAGCAACAACCAACCTCCTAAAAATTAGGGCTCTTCCCGACTTCGTGGGGTAGCCACTAGATGTAGTATGTGGGCGTATGACGCACATAGATTGTTACTCGTTGATTTTAGTGTATTTATCCCTATCGACGTATAAATCATAACGCACTATATGTAGTATGCACCCCACGAAGTCGGGAAGAACCAAAATTAGTCCTTCAGCACGATCACTTCAAGGTAGTCAACCACAGTAAAGGTTATTTTGCCTTCCATTGCTAACCAACCGATACTACGCTGAATGACGTCTTCCTGTTCAGGAATGGCGTTAACTAACTTTACAACTGATGTCTCGCCATTTTTAGCCAAATAATGCCAAATTGACCCGGCGGTTAAACCTATACGTTCATTCATGGCGAGTTCTGGTACCGAAACCACGGGCTCAGCATTTACAACAGGAGCTTTTTTCACTAGCTTTGGTTGTGCGCTGGTTTTAGAGACTTTAGTAGACTTCGATGGCTCTGGGGGGGCTTTCTTCTCTGCTACTTCGACCGTTACCGGTACTACAATCGGTGCTTCGGTGACTGGTGTCTTGATGGCCGTTTCTTTTGCCGTTGTCGCAACAGCAGCTTCAAGCGTTTTTTTAGTGGCTTTAGTCGTCGATGGCTTAGGTGTTGATGTGGGTTTAGCTGTTGTAGTGGTCTTTTTCATAGATAAAGGCAAATGGTTAAAGTAAGGCTCTAAGCCAAAGAAGTGCAATATTCAACAGCGATGATTGTCGCTATCAAACCCATGTAATACTGAACGCATTAAAATTATATTTAGCTTATCAAAAAATCGTTCTGGTCACGACCGGCATTTGTTAATTCAACCAGCCATTTTGGCTTCATGCCCCTACCAGTCCATGTTTTTGAAGTATCATCAGGGTGACGATATTTTATAGAAACTGTTGCCGATACTTTTTTACTGACGTTTTTATTGCTATTTTCATGAATATCAACGATGACGCCGATAGAATCTGCCAGTACTTTGATTTTGGCAATAACCTCTTTATGTTGCTTACGCTGAGTTATTTTTAGCTGAGTTTGCGCATCGGCAATAAGTTGATGTAATTCTTCAAGTGTTTTATTGTGTAAGTCAGTCATTATTATTGGTCATGGCCGTGGTGAGTAAAAACTCTTAAATTATACCGTAACACGTTAACTCACCTATTAAAAACTACAGTAAGTCATTGATATTTTCTTCGATCACTAAAAATTAAAGCTATTCTAAACAGTTAGCCTAACACAGCAATTTTCCATTACTCGCCCCCCATCAATCACCAATAAACCCCAAGCAACACCCCCCCCCAATCAAGACAAACTTCACCGTCCACTCGTCCATCGAACACCGGTTATAGTGGCTCATAATCTCTTCAACCTTCGCTGAAAATCTTGGAAGCGTAGCATAGCGAAGCGAAGATTTTTAGCCCCCAGAAGCGATAGTGCATGTGTTTTCACGAAGCGTCTTTTTGCGTAGTGAAAATGCAGGCTATCCGAAATCGCGTCGAGTCATTGCGAGAATGATGCTGGACACCCCTTGTTGGGTGTCCAGCGAAAGAAGCAGGACGGCTGGGGCCGCCGGAGGCATTGGTTACCGCGTGATTTTTGCCGCTTGCTTGGGCTGGGATGCCCAAAACAAGCTTTCGCAAAAATAGCGGCACTATCAATTGGCACCTACTTGGTCGCGCATGTGAATTTTTCTTTGCATGATGATTCTCCTCGCTTGATTAACGGTAACTGCGCATTTGCCCAACTAACACGCCTTGTATTTCAACCTGATCCGGTCGATAGACCATTGCGCTCATGCTGGCATTAGCGGGAATCAGCAGTACCTTATCCGGCGACTGCTCGATATATTTCAGCGTCGCTTCTGATTTCTCAATCAAAGCTACCACGATTTCGCCATTTTGCGCGTAACTGCGCTGCTCAATCACCACCCAATCGCCGTCAAAGATACCCGCCTCAACCATCGAATCGCCTTTAATCTGCAACACATAACAGGGCTTATCGCTCTTTAGCACTTCCGGCACTGCCATATAATTGATGTTCTCCAGCGCCTCAATCGGCTTACCGGCGGCAATGCTGCCAACAAACGGTAAGGCGTGTTCACAAGCCTCATACTCGCGCTGCGCTCTTGAAGTCAGGCGGATACCGGTATTTTTCTGGTCAGCGAATGATTCAACCAAACCAGCTTCAATTAAGGCGGTAATGTGTTTGTGCATCGAGCCACGCGAAGCCATGCCTAGCGCCGCACAGAGTTCATCGAGTGTGGGCGGGAAGCTGAATTTCTCGTAGTTGTCGCGTAAGAATTCAAAGATTTCACGCTGCCGTCTGGTTAGTTCGTTCATGGTTGCCCCTGCCGTTTTTTTGTCAGCTTACCAAAAACAGCCTAAAATACCAAAAAAAGAGAACCAAAAGAGAACGTAAATTTTAACCTTTTTTCGAGTGCATTATGGATCAATTAGTTACAGCGCCATTAAACGCAGTTATTTGGCAACCCGCCCGCACTGTTCGACGAATAGCGTTACCGTTACTGGCAGACAAAGTGGCCGCCGGTTTCCCTTCGCCTGCCGATGACTACGTTGATAAAACGCTCGACCTCAATGAACTGTTGGTACAAAAGCCGGCCGCCACTTTCTTCGTGCGCGCTCAAGGTGAATCGATGCTCGGCGCGGGCATTCATCCCAACGATATTTTGGTGGTGGATCGTTCCATTGAGCCGGTACCGGGGAAGATTGTTATTTGTGCCTTAAATGGCGAACTGACGGTTAAGCGCCTGGAACGCGCTAATGAACAATGGCAACTCAAAGCCGAGAACTCCGCATATCCTGATATTGTCATTCACGAAGAGCTTGAGTTGGTGATTTGGGGCGTGGTGACGAATGTGATTCATCCGCTATAATGCCGCCACTCATTGCCCTGGTTGACTGCAATAATTTCTATGTCAGCTGTGAGCGGGTATTCCGGCCTGACTTGATTGGTAAACCCGTCGCGGTACTCAGTAACAATGACGGCTGTATTGTTGCCCGTAGCGCCGAAGTTAAAGCCTTGGGCATTAAAATGGGCGTGCCACTGTTCCAGATTCAGCAGTTGGTCAATCAGCACCAGATCAAACTGTTTTCATCCAACTACACGCTGTACGCCGATATGTCAGCTAGAGTCATGGCAACTTTGGAAGAATTCGCCCCCAGTCTGGAAATCTATTCCATCGATGAAGCCTTTCTGGATTTAACCGGCGTTTGCCAACAAGACCCAATTGCTTACGGCCACCGGATTAGAAAGGCGGTTGTCAGAGCCACCGGCATTCCGGTCTGCGTAGGCTGGGGCCGACTAAAACACTGGCTAAACTAGCCAATTTTTCCGCTAAGAAATGGCAACAAACCGGCGGCGTGTTGGATTTATCGGATGAAGTACGCCGAGAAAAACTGATGAGGATTGTACCGGTTGGCGAGGTGTGGGGTATTGGTTCACACACTACGGCAAAACTGAATCAACTTGGAATTGATACCGCCTGGGACTTGGCCAGTCAACCCAGTAATCGCATTCAAGCCCAGTTTACTATCGTGGTTGCCAGAACCGTAATGGAGTTAAACGGTATCCATTGCATGGAGCTGGAAGAGATTGCACCAGACAAACAACAAATTGTTTATTCGCGTAGCTTTAGCCGCCGTTTAACCGAGTGTCAAGAACTGTCCCAAGCCTTAGCCGAGTTTTACAGCCGAGCCGCCGAAAAGCTCAGACGACAGCACTCAGTAGCCGGTTGCATGACCGTATTTATCCGGACCAATCCGTTTAACCAGCAAGAGCCACAATATCAGCGTTCCGCCAGTATCAAACTGGACACAAGCCACTCAAGACACCCGCGCACTTATCGCTACAGCTAACCGCCTACTCAGTGAGTTATTCAAGGCGGGCTATGGTTACCAAAAATACGGGGTACAACTGAGCCACATTCAGCCGGAATCATCACCTGGCCAGCTTAAATTATTCGACTTTGCCGATAACGCTTTACCCACGAAAAACCGCCCCTTAATGAAGGCTATCGACCAGATTAACCGGCGCTTCCCAAAAGCAATTACACTTGCGGCCACCGGGTTTGAGCAAACTTGGAAGCTCAAAACGGAACGGTTTTCACCGCGCTATACAACGGATTGGCTGGATTTGGTGTCTGTAAAGTAAACTCAAAACGTGGTTTATCATTTACGACATGTTGGTATTGGTAATGTGCCTCATCTTAATATTTTGAAATAATTGCACAACCGCCTTAATTGGCTTAAGTTTGTAGCTTCCCCGTAAAAATTGGCATACATTGTGACTAATGAGTCCCCAAACAAACCGCCTAATTCCGCTGATAACCCGATTATTAACTTACAGGGTTCCATAGAGCGCGTTACTTTTCATAGTGAAGAATCGGGATTTTGTGTCCTACGAATCAATGTCAAAGGCTATCGAGATGTTGTAACCGTCATTGGTTCAGCCGCCAGTGTAACTGCCGGTGAGTATGTTGAATGTGTCGGCTGCTGGATTAATGATAGGCAACACGGACAACAATTCAAAACCACTGTCCTAAAAATCGTAGCCCCGACTACTTTAGAGGGCATTGAAAAATATCTGGGTTCAGGTATGGTCAAAGGTATTGGGCCTCATTTTGCTAAAAAATTGGTCGCAGCTTTTGGCGATCTGGTATTTGATGTCATTGAGCAATCCCCTGAACGACTACTGGAATTACCGGGAATCGGTAAGAAGCGTCAGCAATGTGTTAGCAGTGCATGGTGTGAGCAAAAAGCCATTCGTGAAATCATGGTGTTTTTGCAGTCACACGGTGTTGGCACATCAAGATCGGTACGCATTTACAAAACTTACGGTGACAAAGCCATAGAAAAAGTGAGGGAAAATCCTTATAGATTGGCACTCGATATTCACGGCATTGGCTTCAAAACCGCTGACACATTGGCGCAGAGACTCGGTATTGCACCTGATTCGTTGATTAGGGCACAGGCCGGCGTACGACACGCTTTACAGGAATGGTCAGGTGAGGGTCATTGTGCCGCTATGCGTGAAGTGCTATGTGACATGGCTGTTAAATTGCTGGAAATACCTGCACCCATTATTGATGACGCTATTAACGCCGAGCTGGGCGAAGGTAACTTAATTGCAGAATTTATTGGTCAAAATGAAGCCATATTTTTAACGCCTTTGTATCGTGCTGAAGTCGGTTGTACCGCAAGTTTACAGCGACTTAACAAAGGTCCACCACCTTGGGGAGCCATTAACGCTGAAAAGGTTATACCGTGGGTAGAAGAGCAAACTGGTCTAACCTTATCGGATTCTCAACGTAAAGCTATTGCGTTGGTTCTATCGCGCAAAGTTTCGGTTATTACTGGCGGCCCTGGCGTTGGTAAAACCACCTTGGTCAATAGCATCCTTAAAATACTCAGTGCCAAACGCCTTACTATTGGATTATGTGCGCCTACTGGCAGAGCCGCTAAACGTCTTTTTGAATCTACCGGATTGGAAGCAAAAACAGTCCATCGATTGCTAGAGTTTGACCCTGCCATTTTTGCTTTTAAACGTAATGAAGAGTCACAACTGGATATTGATTGTCTAGTCATTGACGAAGCGTCGATGATGGATATTGTATTGATGAATCAGTTGCTAAAAGCGGTTCCTTCAACAGCTGTTCTATTGATCATTGGTGATGTTGACCAGCTTCCGTCTGTCGGGCCGGGTGCTGTACTCTCCGACATTATTGATTCAGGGCAAATTGCTACGGTAAGGTTGACTGAGATTTTTAGACAAGCAAGAACTTCAAAAATTATTACCAATGCGCATCGCATCAATCAAGGGCTTTTACCAGAAACCGATAACTCACAAGAGCTAAGTGATTTTTACTGCATTTATGCCGAAACACCAGAAGATATTTTTGCCAAATTAATACAGGTTGTTACTGAACGTATCCCAAAACGCTTTGGTCTGCATCCGGTCAATGATATACAGGTTCTCACCCCCATGAACCGTGGTGGTTTGGGTGCGCGTTCTCTAAATATTGAATTGCAGGCTCGGTTAAATGGACAAAGTGAGCCAAAAATAACACGTTACGGTTCAACTTTCTCACCAGGGGATAAAGTCATTCAGCGTATCAACAATTACGACAAAGAAGTGTTCAATGGCGATATTGGCGTTATTCTCTCGGTAGACATCGACGAAAGTTTACTTCATATTAAATTTGACGAACGTACCGTAGACTATGATTTTAATGAATTGGATGAAATTGCCTTAGCTTATGCTACGAGTATTCACAAAGCACAGGGTTCTGAATATCCGGTTGTTGTGATTCCAATGGCGATGCAACACTACATGTTGTTGGAACGAAATTTACTGTACACCGGCGTAACTCGTGGCAAGCAATTAGTCGTAGTCATTGCACAAACAAAGGCTTTGGCGATGGCGGTCAAAAATCAACGCTCCCAACGCAGAATTACCAATTTGGTTTATCGTTTGAATTCGTAATAAAAACGGGCTTAGTTTTCCACAAATTCTGTGGATAAGGTTGTTTTTAACATGCGAAAAATCACCTTGAAGCCCCTACACATCTGGAGTCTAATCAAATTGAACAAAAATTGGTCAGCCATTG
This sequence comes from Methylobacter sp., assembly GCA_030684815.1. Classification (GTDB taxonomy): domain Bacteria; phylum Pseudomonadota; class Gammaproteobacteria; order Methylococcales; family Methylomonadaceae; genus Methylobacter_A. Next base: position 8,814 of record JAUXXQ010000012.1, read on the forward strand.
CTTGCTTACCGGAAACCATTGATGAAGCCGTTGATCGACTCATGGCAATACTGGATAGTGAGCAAAAAATTAGCATTGCTAACATGCCAGAAGATGATTTAATGAGCTTACACTTTGGTTTGGGTGTTCAAATCAGGAATGCCTTTTGCCTACACAATACTAACAGCAAGCTGCTTGCTTCTTGTAACACCGAGCATCCTGACGATGCTTCTCAGATTATTATTGATAAATTATGGACCCAATTACGCCATGAACATCATTAGATTTATTCTGATTGCCTAAACCTTGATTCCCTAAAAATTCTATTATTGCAAATATGATATTAAAATATATAAATAAAATCATACTGTTAGCTTTATTAACATTTTCATTTTCCAGCTGGTCTGCTGCACCGTGTTCAGGCAAAAAGGGAGGTATTTCTCACTGTAACGGTACGCAATTTGTTTGCAATGACGGTAGTGAGAGCAAATCTAAAAAGGATTGTTCCAGCTATATTAATGGTGACAAAAAGCAATCAAAGGCGGGGGCATCAAGCTCAGTCATATCAAACCCAGAGCCGGTTGCTCAAGGCAATACTGAGATTACACGATCAGGAGATATTGTAAAGTTAGACTATGAAGGTTTTACTGTCTGGGTCGATTGTTCTCGAAGAGGTGCTGTGAAATTTCGATACAATGCACAACACGACACTGGAAATGAAAAACGCTACGACAAATTCTTTCTCGATGACAACGTACCTGCTGAGTGCCAACAGACTACCGCTAAGGCGTATGGTAATAATTACGATAGAGGTCATCTAGTACCGGCCAACCATCTTGACCACTCTAAAATTGCTATTAAACAAAGCAACAGCATGACTAATATTTTGCCCCAGGCAAAAAACATGAACCGTGGTGCATGGCTGTTGACTGAAGAAATTGTGGAATGTTACCGGGATATTGACGAGCTTCTTGTTGTCGGTGGTGTAATCTGGGGTGACAACCCAACAGATGATTATTTTGTTCAATCACATGGCGTAAAAACACCAGACGCATTTTGGAAAGTCATCATACGCGGTATTGGGGCTGACGAAAGGGCGATAGCCTGGATTGTTCCAAATTCACAGGAAGCCAAGCGTGGGCAGTTAGACAATTACTTGGTCACTGTTGACGAAATTGAACGCCTAACTGGCGAGAAAATCCCCGTTGCCGATTACGCAAAACACGATAAGCCATCAGCATCTTGGCTGATTCCCAGAGGTTGTAATAAGGGGTAAAATTGCTTGGATGACGTGAAGGTGAGCTACAATGTGCATTCAACTACCACTACAACAAAAAAATCTAATGATATTTGAAAAAGATAAAGAAATAGAAGCACTTGGCAGAACGCACTATAACGCAAAATTTCAAAATGACATTAGTTTCAGAATTGTTAAAAATAACAATACAAACTGGAAGTTGATGGTTTGCATGTACAGCAGCCAACTTGGATTAGACAATTTAAAATTTATTGAAAAAGCTCAATGTAAAACGTTATCTGAAGCTAAAGACTGGTGTGAGGAAATGGCAGAAAGATTTGCCAAAGACACTGGAATTGACAAACAAACCATTGAAACATATAACCAAAACGCAGAAAGTATAGCTGAGTTACATAGTTCATTAACCCCTAATCGAATTTATGAGCTTATTAACAAATATTTTGCCAAAGGTAAGGATACTGTAGACATCGGCTGTGGAATTGGACGTGATGTAAATTGGCTAAATTCAAATGGCTTCCCCGCTGTAGGCGTTGATGCCTCTGATGGCATGATAAAAGAAGCTAAAAAACTTTACCCTACTTTGGAATTTAAACTAGATTATCTGCCAGCGTTGAACTGTTTTGACTATGAGCAATTTTCAAACATTCTGTGTTCTGCTGTGTTAATGCACATGAATGAGAATGCCGTCATAAGCGCCTGTTTGCGGATGTCACAATTACTAAAGAGTAATGGGCATATCATTATCTCGTTTCGTAGCACTGTAAGCGAAGACGGTCGTGAGAATGGCAAGTTGTACACCCCCATCAATATTGAAACAGTTAAACAAATCTTTGAGCAAAATAATTGTGAAATTGTGCTTTATGAAACTGAGGTTGAGCCACAACGACAATTAACGTGGCATAATTTTGTGATTAAAAAATAGCAATACCTTCTTGTTTTGGTTGCCATTTATGATGTATGCCGTAATGGGTTATTGTACAATCATAGGCATCTTGTAAGAATTGTTGGCGTTTTTCAGTAGTACCGCCTGTTTGAGCAATTAAGGTTTCTCTCAATGGGTGATGACTGGTGATTAAATATTCATTGCGATCATGCAATCGCTCAAGCAGCGGTATTGCAGGTAATTGAGCAAATTTCCCATTTACACCTCTGTTGCAATCGGTACAGGCCAAAACTAAATTAGCTACACCGTTAATGGGTTTCTCAGCATTACATTTTCTCAGGTCGTGAGGGAAAAAATGATCAACATCAGCAAGGTCTTGATGGCCTTCGTTAATTGAAATCTCTTTAAAACAATAAAAACAACGTCCCTTTTGATAGCCATTTAGCGATGATCTGGCTGGTGTTACAGGCACACGGCGCAACTTGTTATCAGCAAAAAAAAACTGATTTTCTTCTTTGTAATCAATTTGAATTAAATGCTTTGGCATGTTTAATTCCCAAGCGGTTTCGACTAATCGCCATCGTGATTCTGTTTCTTGGGCTAAATTTTCATATTGAAAGTTCTCGCCTAATTGGTAAAAATTATCAGTTAAAACAATACCGCCTTTTGTTTTTCGCTCATCAATAAAAAATCGTTTTGGCACTTCATTGTTATGAACATTATGAAACGCATCAATCACGTTATTAAAACCCATTTGAACCGTTAATTTTATTAACTCATCATGTGTGATTTTATTAGCGTTAAAGTCTCTACATCCATCAAGGAATTTACTACCTGCCGAAGTAACCTGTTTATCACAGATAACCAAGTGCTCTGAGATGTGTTTAGCGAATGGAACAGCTAATTTATCAAGAGTAATGACGGTATTACCGTTATCTTTCAAGTCATATAAGGCTTTGGCTAATGCGAACTTATACGAGGCAACATTTCGGCCAAACAGGATTATTGACCGCCAATAATTTTCTAAATTGGGTTCTATCTCGTAAAATTTAGACATAAATATGCCATCATCTAAGGTTATCGAACACTATAGTTTTTATGGCTTGCGCCTTCAGTCAAGTTATTCGCATTAACCAAACTTGGCTGTATCCAGCCTATTTTTACTTCAGTGCGTCCCTCGCCGATGCGTATGCGTCTAAAATGTCCACGTCGCCAATGGGTTTTGATAGCGCCCACTTTTATAACTGATTTTTCATCAGTATCTTGAAAACTGCTCGGCCCTACGATGATTTTGTCGTAAGTTTTTTCTAATTTTCGACTTAATTTACTGGCTTTTTTGTTACCCAATAGCGCAATACGATTTTCAAGTTCCGTCCGTTCATTGTTTTTTTCCTGTCTGGATTCAGGTAAATTCAAGTACAGCAATGCTTTAGCTATGGCGTAAATAATGGCTTTGAATGAATCAGCTTCATTTGCATTAAAAGCCGCCATACCTCGATGACAATAGGCATTGGGTGATTTAAAAAACGTAATATGGCGATCTAAAAGCTCTTGTAAACACTCATCTTCGTTCTGGATAAACAGAATCAAGTCTTGTGACGCATCATCTAGCGCGTTTTCTTTACCGATAGGTGAGCCCGTTAAAACCAGCTCAAGCAATCTAATCGGCTTTGACGGGTCTAACTGTAGATAACGATTACGTTCCGGTATATTGAAAATATTATGATGAGCCGGCAACTCATAACTGGCAATATACGCCCCTTCAAATAGGTGCTCACCCGATGTTTTGTTTAGCACATAAAAAGGATTAGGTTGCGCAAATTCGAGGTAAATAAAGGCGTAGGGCGGACGAAAAAAATGACTAGGTAAGTCTTTACCCAAGTCGGTTTCATCTAACAGCGTTTGTAGTGCGGGTGTAATTTGAAAGAAAGCATCGCCATGAGCGCGTAAACGAGCCCTAGCCATCATCAATAAAAAACTACCTAAATTGCCACCTGAAAGCTCAAGATAGCTAATTGCTGTTTTTTTTATGATTGGAACCGTATTAATTATCGATTCTGTCGGCGCATGTTGATCAGTCAGGTAGGGTTTCATGGCATCCATGATCCCCATCGATTCAAAAATCACTTTTTCAACAGTCCCGTTGATAGCTATTTCAAATCTAATAGGGTGAGGTAATGACATTAACGCTTTGTCATCCATAATAGTATCTATTGTCGGTGGTCATAAACGACAAGGCAGTAAACCCTTATCAATGGACGCAGTACAGGATTTTAGTGTTTTGTGACTACCTGTCCTATTTTCTTCTCAATATTATCCCAAAGACTTTGTAATATAATGTTTTGTTTTTCTTCTAACTTTGTCAAATCGATTTCTTGATGGGCTAAAACAATCTCTTTTTGATTTGCTTTTTGATCAGCTAACTTCATATCAAATTCGGCTATCATGGCGTTAATTAATGTTTCAAGTTGCCCTTCTATCCATGATCGAATGTCGTGTTCAACAAAGTTTTCAATCGGCACTGAGCGGTTTTCATAATAATCAAGGAAACTATTAGAGAATGTGTCCATTGTAACCTGATGAATGTAATCATCCATATCGCTACCAGCTGCCGCATCGAAATTCATCTCTGCTAAAAACTGGTCAGCCTTATTTTGAATCTCATTAGCGTCAATTTGCATTCTTGCATCGAAAAAATGATTAATTTGCCCTTCCTTGATGTAATGGCGTTTAGTTTCTAATATGTTTAACGCTTCTTGGTAATTCATTGGGATTTTCCTTGAACAAAAGTCAGCTTTAGCAAAAAAAAGACCTAATTTCTAAGCTGCCTATACAGCAGGAAACATGAGAAATAGCCGTCCTATGATTTTAACATTTTCTAAGCTACCTGTGCGGCAATGAAGGCCCATTTCTTATTCCCTTACTCACGGTTCGTCCATTCTGAGTCCCAGTTCAGTAGATTGCTCTGCAATGCTTTGGTAAAGCGAGGGCGATAATCCAAGCAGCACTAAAATTACGCAGCGGCACCTTATTTAGCGGCGTCAACACGCAGCAATCGGTTCCATTGACATCAGATCAGGTTAAGTCCGCAAAATGCGCATAGTATCATTTCTGTGGTCGGCCTTGCCGTGGCTCGCTTTGGATTTCCGGCATAAATGTGGCCGAGCGTTGCCTTTTGTTCCTGCAAGGCTTTACATACCAAACATAACGCTCGAAAAGCAATACTCAGCAGGTGAATCAAGCCTTTAATGCGTGTTGTTGGACTGAGGAACAATGGCGTAATGCCCAGTATTTTGCCCCGAAACCGGTTAAAAGCAGGGTCGAAAAGATAGCGGTCGAATGGCGTTATCGCTTCCCAGAGCATTCGGTTGATACGCCTTGGTAGTGAAGATGCGGCAGGAACCAAAAAAAACAACAATTCACCTATTGCGTCTTTTCAATGTTGTGTGAGAGTAGGGTGCAAAGACAAAATAAGGGGACGTGTTATGTTTAGGCTGGTTATGTTGTTGATGGTTGTCGCAGGGGTACCTGGTTGTACGCAGACCCAGCGGCTCGCATTATTGAAAAATGCGGAATTGGATGGCTGCGCCATGAAACGGATGTCTCAAACGAAGATCAATGGGCAGGCTGGTTATCTGCAAGCGCGTCATGAATGCCGAAAATTTGTAATGATGGACAAGTTTGCGAGAATGGGACTTAAAAGCAAACCAGAATACGGTACAGCCAGGTCGAGGTCGGAAGACCCCTTAGAAAAACACGCAAATTGTTGGGAATTCGTCAAGGGACTGTACATTGACGAAAATTTTCCCGATATGAGAATTCCGCAACGCCCACCCACATACAGTCATTCAAATGATGAGTCGCAAAAAGCAATGGAAAAACGAAATGGGAAAGTCAGTATTTTTCCTGAGAAACTGGAGGACATGCCGCGAGATCAGATGATCGAAATTTATGAGCTGATGGCGGTAAATTCTACGATAGGACACCCATCAACTTGTATGGGATGGCGGTACAGGGAGCTTCAGTCAATATTTGGCCGTGAGATCAATAATCGCACCAGGGAGAACAAATGAAACTCGTATGGTTCAGTTTATTGGCCGGGTTGCTTTCGGCATGTGCTACGAATGACAGGAATCATGAATTGCTGATGTCTTTGGCGGTTAACGAATGCGCCGAAAGCAGGCAAAACAGCTCTAAATTTAATCAAGGAAAAAGCTATCAGCTGATCAAAGGTGAGTGCGAGCAGCTTCAGGTGCTGGATGAAAACTATCAAAGAATAACAAACAAACGCTTTAGCAAAAACAGTAGATTGACTTATCCTGAAGATCAAGAATACTTCGATGAAGAGACGTGGTTTTTGGTAACCGAACGTATTCGTGAAACCTACTACCCGCAATACCTGCCCCCCAATGAAGAAGTCGAGAGGGCACATTTCTTCAATGAAAAGCAACGTTTCCTGGACGACGAATCAGTACGACGAGCCTACGAACCAAGGCTATTGCCGGTGAGTCCTTATTTGATGAACAAAAAGGAACTTGAAAAGGCTCATGAAGCAATTAGCGATTTGATCTATGAAAATAGGGATGACAAAAAACTGCATCGCTTGTTAAGTGTCCTAAGCGTTATTGTCGCTAAGGAAAGTATCAGGAAAGGATTCGGAAATTATTAGCGGTTGTGCTGTTTCCCGCCCACTAGCGCGAGCTGGCGTTAGAAATGGGCCCTTCCGTATTTCGCGGGGTCAAATCTACGTATAGATATGTGGGGGAGCTTCATGAAAGCCGCTAATTTACAACACATTGATATTAGAGTAAAAAAACCATATCAATGTCACTTCTCCTAATGTGTAACATCTACATGGTGTGGATACCCCGCGAAATACGGAAGGACCTAGAAATTAGCAACCCCGCGTCTACCAAGACTTGCGCGGGTTTATGCCCTTTTCGGTCACTTATCGTGCTATGGTTTTTTTAGTAACTAAGATAAATTACTTAAAAACGATATTAACCAACTGTCCGGCATAAAAGCCGGCGTTTTTTAAAGGCATAGGAGAATATTTTGATGAATCTAGTAAGCGACGATTTAATAGCCATTAACTTCCAGTTTTTGATGCTCGCTAGGGAATGCGCCCGGCATAATCCGATGGAAGCTAACTGGAAGTTTAATCTTAACAATACAGAAATTGATAATCTATCCAGCATGACGCTGGAAGAAATTAAAAGCCTATCTGAATGTGGCAGGGCTATTTTTAGAACACCGGTCGTCACGAAAAAGCACACAAGAATTACCCCAAGTATTGCGGCCGCCCTAATGCCAATTCCAACCACTGGAAATCTTGGAAGCGTAGTCTAGCGCAGCGGCGATCTTTATTTCCGACATCGCGTCGCGTCGAGTCATTGGATATTGAACGAGTGACCAAAAGGTCTGGAGCCGCTGAAGGCATGGGTTACCGCGTTATTTTTACCGTTTGCTGGGGCTGGGATGCTCAAAACAAGCTTTCGCAAAAATAGCAGCACTTTCAAATATAGATTTAAGGGGATCTTTAGTGGTAAAAGAATCTTACTTGCGATTAACAGCCAAAGAGACAGATATTCTTAGTCTCAAGCGCAAATTGAATTTGGCAAAAGGCATCCTTGAAAAAGGTGGGCGAACATCTGTTGTGAGAGCGGTATGTCAAGTATCAAAAGATACCGCGATTCAACTATATAAAGAAATTTATGGGCAAGCTCCAACATCCGGTATGCTGCCCTATGATTCCGATTGGATCATAAAGACGCCTGAAAACTGTCTTCATGGTTCTATTTATTGCAATGTTTTGCAGACTATTTCAAAAAATAACGATAACTGTTCAGAACGCGAAAAGATAGTCGAAAAGGAAAACTCAATACTTTTGACAAAAGGCGAAATATTCCTCTCATCCTACATGCTTTATGAACAAATCATCAACAAAGCACGAAACAAAGAATTAACCATCAATCGCGCTTGGCATATTAGCCAACAAATTGCGATGTCATACATAAGTGGAAGAAATTGCACACGATGCAACTGCTTCCATATGTCAATTAGCCATTATCCCGACATCTACAAATTGTGCCCTGTGTGTGATTCAGTTTGTGATGCAATTGGAAGACAAAAATGGAAGGGGCCTAATCTTAACGAAAATAAGAAAAATGATGCCACGGACATATTTTCAAAATATAAGTTTCATTCAAACAAGTGAAGCGGCTGGAAGCCGGTGGTTTTAAGCTTGTGATGGAAAATAAAAGCCGACCCGAAGTAGTTCCGAATGGTCGGTAGGTTTAACCGGCAGCAGGCGAAGGAAGTCTGGGAAAAAATCGACAGGGAAGGGAAAAGGGAACAGGAAGCAGGGTGATGCGCTTGAATGGATTCGATTGACCGTAAAGATTTTTGTCAAATCGGTAGATATAACTCGCCCCCGCTGTTATCCGTAGGCAATTTTCTGGTTTTTTGCAGTTTCAGATGCTTCGCTAAATCAATACCCACATCGCGGGAAATCAATTTTTGTCTAAAAACTTGCAAAAACCAGCTTGCATAAATGCCGGGTCATGAGATTTTTGTTCTGTAGTTTTTTTATTAACCTTGCCGCCCTTTCGGATAACCTAACGAGTGGCGCTTACGCTATGGGGAAAATCATGCAAACCAATGCAGCAGAATTCACAAAACTGCCCGTCGACCAAATCAGCGTCCAAGACGGGTTCAATCCAAGAAAGTTTTTCGATAATCACGAATTCCAGCAATTAGTCGTTTCGGTAGAGGCCGAGGGTGTCATTCAACCCATCATTGTCAGGCCTGTGGCCGATGGCGATGGTTACTGGGTGGTGGCGGGTGAGCGCCGATGGAGAGCCGCGAATGAAGCCGGTTTGACAGAAATTCCTGTCGTGGTGCGTAAACTGAGCGACAGGGAAGCGAGATTGATTGCCACCGTCGAAAATTCACAAAGGGCGGATATGAGTCCAGCCGAAGAAGCGGTGGCGGCAAGGGATGTGTTGACCGATTGCGGTGGTGATAAAGGTGAGGCGTTACGGCTTTTAGGCTGGAGCGGTGTTAAGTTCGATGCGCGGTTATTGCTGCTCCACGCCGCCCCGGAAGTTCTCAATGCGCTGACAGAACGCCAAATCAAACTGGGTCATGCTGAATTGCTCTCGCAACTGCCCCGCGACTTCCAGACCGCAACTCTCGCCAAGATTCTCGAAAACGGTTACTCGGTTGCGGAACTGAAAAGCCGGTTGGCATCATTCTCATTGGAACTGGCAAAAGCCACTTTCGATAAGACGGGTTGCAATGGATGCCCCCATAATTCCAGTGTCCAATCCAGCTTGTTCGAAGAGCATATCAGCGAAGGCCGGTGTGCGAACCGGGCTTGTTTCGAGCAAAAAACCGAAGTGGCCCTGTTAGAAAAAAAAGACTCGTTGTCCGAACAATACGCGGTCGTTTTCCTCGACACCGAAAGAAGACCAGATTCTTACAAGATTATTTGCCAGTCCGGGGCGGAAGGGGTGGGCAGATCCCAGTTTGAACAAGGTTGCAGGCAATGTGCCCACTTCGGCGCGTTGCTGTCCACTTCGCCGGATCGCCTGGGCCGAATTACGGAAGAGTGCTGCTTTAATCTGGATTGCCACAAGGACAAGGTCGCCAGTTATCAAAAGAGTGTCAAGGTGGCATCCTTACCGGCCAACAACGATCAAGGCAAAGCTTCACCCAAAAAATCAACCCAGCCAATAACGGGGGAAAGCCCGGTCAATTCTAACAGCGGTCTTGCCGAAGAAAATAATGACACCAGGAATGCAAGTGCGGCGGTTTCCCCAGCCAGAGTGGTTGAGAAGGTTGAGGCGTTTTACCGCGACCTTGGCGCAAAACAAATTGCGGATAACAAACTGGCTGTGTTGTGCGTGAACACCTTTGCGCTTTATCGGCTGGTAAGAAGCTCGTTGCCGGTTGAAAAAATGCCAGAACCCTTGAAAGACCCGACAAGAATTGGCGGTGAAATCGATGGGTTCGTGAAGGCGCTGTCATCATTGGGTATGGAAGAAACACTGGCCTTCAATCACCGGCTGTTGAACCATTTGTTGGGTGAGCATGAAAAGTCCTCGCCGATTCTGAACAAGACCTGGGCGAAAGGGGCTGTGTCTGTGTTGAATGTGACAAAAGCAAGACTGTCTGACCATTTCATTCTGGACAGGGATTTTTTGGGTTCCTTCACCAAGGCCGGTATCGAAAGCGTGTTGCGCGAAGCCATAAACGGCACAGGTTTGTCATTCGTCGGGCATTACGAAAAGCAAAGCGAAAAACACAAACTTGCTGCCCTGATGAAGAAGAAAAACAACGAAATCTTGGATGAAGTTTTTGGGTGCGGTTACGACTTCTCAGGCTTTGTACCGGGTTGCGTTTTGAAGTTTATGGGCGATGATAGTCATCAAGGCATGGCAGCGCACACTCAAACACCAAGCGCCGTTGTCGAGCCGGTTTCGTCCGAGCCACCCACTGAATCAGCGGGTGTTGAAGGTGCGGAAGAAAGTGGTTCTCAACCTACTATGGCAAAAACGGGCGAATTCGACGATTTGGATGACAGAAAGTCATCAAGCCCTTCCAGTTATCTCGGTGACAGCGATGGGTTCGACGATGACGATGCAATGTCTTTAAACTCCAACGGATACACCCAAGACACAGAAAGCGAGGCAGCATAATTATGATTTTTGAAACCTTCCACAACATGCTCAAAAACGACGAGCGTATTCAATTTACAGTCACCCGCAAGGGGGACCAATTGGCGGTACTGGTACAGCCAGTGTTGCAGGGATCGGCAGACGATAAAGCATCAGAAGCGATTCAGTTACTGAGAGCAGCCTTGGCCATGCCTTTGTATGTGGTCACCAATCCCCAAGCGCTGGACGCAGATTTTCCGCGTTCACTGGCTGATTTTGCCGATATGCGCGAAGGCGGCCATAACGATTTGAAAGAGGCCATGGGACGTATCAAGGAAGCCGGAAAGCAGGCGAAGGCCGAAGCCGCCAAATGCAAAAAAACGGAGAAACCCGCAGAAAAATCCCGGTTTGAAGAGCCGGATCATCAGGACGATGAAGAGGCAAGCGAAAAGCCAGCGGAATTTGCCGTAACCGATAAATCACTGTTTTGAGGATTCAACATGGAACATAACAAGGCCACGGTCATTCGCCCTGTCAGGATCTTCAAAATGGGGGCCGTTCGGCTTGCCGATCCCGCCCCCGATTTGTCGCCGGAAGAAGCCATCCAACTCTATGCCGCCTCATACCCACATTTGGCGCATGTCGAACTCAACGGGCCTGAACTGATAGGCGAGGAATTGCACTATGCCATCAAGCCGTATCAAGAAGTCAAAACCAAAGGCTGATAGCGTTGGCATAGCCCAGTTGAAAGAATGGGGGAGCCAATCCCCCATTGATAACAACGTCAATGAGAACGAGCCACCATGCTTTCAATTCAAACTGAGATTGCCCAAACTGCCCAATCGACCCCTGATGGGTATCGATCCCAAACAACTGCCGGTGCTGTAGGCCCGTTGTTTGCCCCCGTCAGTATCGAAACTGACCTGAACGGTTTGATCGACGAGATTCGGCAGCAAAAAGACAAGGCCGATTTTGAAACCAACCGCCCCGGCATGTCCTGCGTGATCTTGTTGGCCCATTCCATGGGGTTGGTTGAAGAAGCTAAAATCGATCAGGCCGTGATGGCTGACTGGGCGGCTGTCCATCGGCTGTATCAGGAAGCCATTGCCAACATCACAGCCCACTTAAACCAAGAATCAATGGGCATTGCAGGGGTCGACTTGGATCACAGCGATTTCGAGCCGTTGTACCTTGAAATGAAGCAATCCCAAAGCGAAGGCGTGCTCTTGGTGTTGGGTGTTTCCCCCAGATTTTCCTCATTTTCCTTGTTGGACATTGATCGTGATCTTGCCAGGGCGGTGGCTGGTTGTCTGAAATGGACCCTCTTCAATGGCGGCATAGGCATTTTGGCCGATGACCTGTCCAAGGACTGGATAATGATGGGCGATGAACTGGATGCGCTCAAGGACGCCCTGGAAACTCAAGGCCCTCTGGGCAACAGTGAACTGGCAGAGTTCTTTTTGGAAAACGACGTTTATCCATTCAATGAGATTGCCGACGACCCCGAGTATCTGGAAGAACGTATTGGTTACCTGCAATCGGTTTTAGCCCATAACTGCAAATCAATGTTCGGCGAGTTGCCGGAAATCGGTGAAATCAGGCGGATGCTGGCGGGTTGGAGAACAACCCATAAAGTCCTTTACGGAACCCCATGGGTCAAGTTCATTAGGGAAACGATCAAAGTTTGTAAGTGGCTTGAAAAGTCCGGGTTGAAAGCCGCCGAATGCCGCATATCGCCCTGCGATAACGATCAGGGTGATATGTGTCTGGACTATGGCCATGTCATCGGTTTTGGCTTCGATTGGGAAGAACCCTTAGTTTCCGGCGTGTATGATGAAATGACCCAGACCGATGAAAACCCGGCAGGCAGCATTCGCTTGAATCCCCTTGCATGTACGGAAGTCGGTGAGAGACTGAACCTGTTGGCCAAATCGAGAGGATTGATCCGATTGGCCGAGGTAATCAACGCCGATGAGAAAAACCTAACCAATCAAGACGAATACATGAGGTAAATATATGGCGAAAATAGGCGATAGAGTAGGCGCAATTCTTAAAGCGAATGAAACAACCGTACATTTGCTTGGCTATGGCATTTATGATGGCGATATTGAGAATCCTGTCCTTGGATTCCCTAACCCACGAATTACACTTGATAACGGCAGTCATGTTTGGGGTTGTGAATGTTGGTGGGGGAGTGAGGACAAGATTCGAAAAATGATTGGTGACCGTGAAGTCGTTGTTGCCCCGTTGGAATCTGCATTAAATCCTTAACGTAATTTTGAAGGCATACAATGAAACCTAACGATTTTTTTCAGTTCTGCCAAGACGAAAAGCCAAGCATCGTGCAAAAACACGCCATCCTGATTCATCAGGCCAAAGCGATTTCAGGCGGCTATTCCCCATACAGGGCGGATGATTTTCTGGCATCGATGCACGATTTCGTGACCAATGGGCAAGGGGAATCTGTCATCGGCGCCGGTCGCTTAATGTCCAAAGAAGATGTGGAGTCGGTTTTGCGGTCGATGCTGGCAATGGGTAAGCGAAAAGTCAGCCTGTTGCCGCCGAATGCCGTGTCGATTTCTGAGACCCACCTTGCCTGGACAGTGCCAGCCCAGGTTCGCCCCATGCTGTTCAATATCACCGGGCTACCGATGAAAAAGATCGATGTGCCGTGGCCAAGGTTGCTGATGGTGGCAAATCGTAATGGCAAGCTGGCGGTGGCGGCGTTAAAAAACAAGGGTAGGGTCAATGGCAAAACGAGGCTCTATCATGCACCGCTGATGAATGTGTATGCCAATGGCAATGTCTGCACGGGTTCGGCAACCTTGCCTGACGAGTACGGCATTGATCAGATCAAGGCTTGGGAAGCGGTCATGTTTGATAGCGCGTTCTCCCATGTCAACAACCCATCAACCCTTTCCCTGGCCGGAGATAAGGACAAGACGGTGGATAACAAGGCACATTACCGGTTCTGGCTTTCCCTCTCCAAGAAGAAGGTGGCTAAATTTCCGGCTGAACATTTGAGTCCTTTGCGCTATGGCGTTGAGGATTTCATTGAAAATCATTCCTAAAAGGAAAACAGAAATGGGCGAATTAGAAGCGTGGTCAACAAACAACGAAGATTTCAACTACCAATCTCTTGAAGATTTAATTAACAGCAATAGCGGTGAGCTTGAAGTTGGGCAAACGGTATATGTTGGGAATGGACGGAAACCAAAAATAAGCGAATTTTGCGATGCCGATGATGTTATCGAACTGATACAAAACAGGGTTTACGAGCTTGGCGACGATGACGCAGGTGAGCTTATGAACGAAATTTCTCCGGAAGCAGAAATTGAGCTCGGCGAGCTTTTAAAAAGCTGGATGGAAAAGCACGTCACGATCAATTTCTACAACATCCATGATGTGCGTGAGTATGTCCTAACTGAAAATGATTTACAGAAGTGACCGGATATGAAGAAAAGCGAAATAGTTGTTGGCGGTGTGTACACAAACAAAAAAGGGGCTGTTCGAAAAGTCATTGCGATGGGGCCTGAATATAAATTATACGATAGCCAAGGAAATGAAGAATGCCTTCAGTACGAGTTATTGAAAGGCAAAAAATATCCTTATGCCAAAGACAAGAATGAATCCGGAAATCAAATAAATAACTGCACCTTAACAGCATTCGCGAGTTGGGCCAAAGAGCGAACCGATATTTGATAGTCAGCGTAATTGGTATTGAGGGCAAAAAATGTTAAATTCAGAAGAGCGTGAAATTGCGCTAAAGAAAATGGATGTAATCGTGGACGATTTTTATCGACAAGCGATTGGGGTTAACAATCATCCGTTCATTGAATTTGCCGGGATCATGCAGGCGTACATCAAGACATGCCAGCGTGCTCATGAAGCTGGAATCGATTTCTCGGAATGTAATCGGCATTCGGGCAATCAGTTACCAATGGAAGGCTTTGAGATTGATTATCTGAATGAGAAACTGAGCTGCATTTTTGACGGCCGGATCATTGCCCATAATGACTAACTACCTAACCGACCGGCGCGACCAAATCGTTTTTGGTGAAACGCCTGCTATGATGCAGCCTTTGTACGGTGAAGCATTACCGAAACCAGAATCAGGCAAGCATCGGTTCGTGATTGCCAGTGACGGGGTATATGTGGAAGCGATCAATCCGGTATTGGAAGTGCGGTTGCCGGTGGCGAAGTCAGTAATCAAATTGCCCTATGGGCAAATAAGTGCGGTCGGCGTCTGTTTGGTGAACGGACAGATTCCGAAACGGATTTTGCAGGATGTTTGCGAGA
This sequence comes from Methylobacter sp., assembly GCA_030684815.1. GTDB lineage: Bacteria > Pseudomonadota > Gammaproteobacteria > Methylococcales > Methylomonadaceae > Methylobacter_A. The sequence goes on from JAUXXQ010000012.1 coordinate 23,893, forward strand.
AAACCTTTCTGTGTGTCCCGAACGAATGGGCTGGCTTAGTCGTATGGGACAAAATCCGTAGTGAATATGCACTGTATGAGCCGGATACAATTTCATTTAGTAACAGGCACATTTCCTACCGGAATGTTCTCCCTGATAAATACGAGCTGGTCATCGACCTGCATTCCCATGGGAATATGCCGGCGTTCTTTTCCAAGACAGACGACCAGTCCGATATTGGTGGGTTCTATATTGCGGGTGTCGTTGGTAACTGCGATTCCGGTGAGCCAACATTTGCTACGCGGATTGTGGTCAATGGGCATTTCTTTGGGTGTTCGGATTTTCGAACGTTTTTCACTATTGATTAAAAAATGTCTGGGTAAACCTGATGGGCAAAGCAGTTAACATTTCCGGTTGGCCGACAATGAAAGGCAAATGTCCGACCTGTCCGTTTAACCAGGACGAACAGGGACGTGATGCTGCACCTGCTATTGCCGATAGGGTTCGGCGCCAATGCTTAACGGAAGCCTCACAGATTTGCCATCATCCACGGCTTCGTGGCAAGAAAGAAGACCATCTGTGCCGTGGTGCAAGAGATGTCCAGTTAGCGTTTTTTCATCGGATTGGTTTGCTGGACACGCCAACGGATGAAGCATGGGAAAATAAGACGCAGGAGATTGTGCTTGAAACTTATCGACAGCAATAAAAACCGCCTTGGTAATAGCAGAACGCGTAAAAAACAAGCCCAAACTCTCACCACAAATTAAAGAATGCTTTAATATGGTAATTTCCTATTAAAGAAAATTTACATATCATGCGCAGCACAGGCAAACACCTTATTTCCACGACTTTGGGTGAGCCGGTGCGGGCGTTTGTTCCGCATCCATTGCCACCCATCAATCCAGCTTTGGCCGTTGAGAGCTATGCCACGCTCAACCATGCCGCCGAGCTGGGGTTGGCTCGATTGTCCGGCG
>JAUXXQ010000013.1 GCA_030684815.1 Methylobacter sp.
CAGCTCTTAACTGTTGCAGCTTACGGTGGTTTGAAACCTCCCCCTGCAGGGCGGTTTCGAGGGGCCCTCCCTCATCTCTTATGCAGCATAGCTGCACGGAGGACTTCGTCCTCCTATGCGCCTTCGTGGCACACAGTCATCCGCATATCGAATGAAGTTAACTTTTCCTTTCCATCTCTTCGCGCTGGTTTTTGCACCGAAGTGTTTGGCCAGTTCGAGTTCCATGCCGTCCAAAACCATATTGGCCAACGTTGGCGAGACAATACCGCCTTGCGGTGTGCCTGCTTGCGCTGGATACCACTGTCCTTTTTCAACAAAGCCACTCTTCAGCCATTTTTTGAGCACGCTTTTATCCATAGGGATATTAGCCAATAGCCAATCATGACTGATATTGTCAAAGCATCCAGCTATGTCTGCATCTAAGACCCACTGAGCTGAATTTTTACTGACTAATGCCGCAAAGCATTGTGCCGCCGCATCTCTACACGCTCTTTCTGGACGAAATCCATAAGAGTTGTAATCAGCTTTTGTTTCAGCAATGGGTTGTAAGGCAAACAGATGTAAAGCCTGCATTGCCCTATCCAACAAGGTTGGAATGCCTAAAGGACGCAATTTACCATTTGCTTTGGGAATATGGACTCTTCTCAACGGTTGTGGCTGATAGCCCCTTCTTTTGAGCGAGTTAATTGCCTTGGCTTTTTGTTCAGGCGTATTCCAAGTCTCCCCGTCTACTCCTGGGGTTTTCTTACCACGATTTTCAGTGACTCGTTTTACCGCAACTGCCTTGCCGTAAAACGAATGCGTTAGCAGCCATTGTAAAGCTTTCGCTTTATTCCAGCGGCCTTCGCTGACTGCCTTTGCAATACGTACTTGCAGCCGTCTCACCATTCGATGTGCTTTACCCCAGTCAATACTGTGCCAACTCATGTCATGGTGGGAGGATGCACCAACTGCACAGAGTGTAGTCGTCATTTGCTTTTCCTCCTTGTGAGGGTTCTATAAGTTATCTTGCAATTTGAGACCCAGCGGAAGTCTGCACCGTTACCGGTCAGGATAATATTGCTTTTCAGCTCAATCCTTATCCACCCCATTACAGGGCAGCATTCGCTTTTTCCGCCATCCTATGCCCGCCCTCCAACGGCCTTCCTTACGGTCGGCTTGCCATTACTGGCGAAGGAACGGGGTTACCGTGTTCCATATAAATAATAATGAAGGGTTAGGTGCCAACTATCTCCCGATGGTTTTATTATCCCCGTTTGGTTATACGAAAAAACCAAAACTAACCATGTTGCCTTTTGGCTAGAGTCTATCAGCATCTTTGACTCCTCGGATTTAACGAGATTTATCGTTGATTCACATGTGTTCACCTTACCTTCTAAGCCTAGCACCCTACCGCGTAATGCTCGCAGTTCCGTTTTGCCCTCACGGGTTCGACTTCATCTTTCGATTGGGTTACATTGTTAGAGTGGCTTCAAACATCACATTGCTGTTAATGCTTGCACTCTTAGGCTACTGCCGGAGGAACGGCAGGTTTAGTCATGATTACTCAAGCTAAACAATTACTTATACGACTTCACGTCGCACTTCGCACGAATCCTTACGGTCACCCCTGAAGCACAGGTTGGTGAGATCGAACACCGTGCAAACGATCTTCGTAGCGAACTGGACAGGGCTCACGAAGAAATTGACCAAATGCGGATCGCTTTGACCGAGCAGCAGAACTTGGCCACATCTATTGCCGCTGAGCGCGAAAAAGCCAAGTCGGAGTTGACAAAAGCCTTAGCCACTGCCGAAGTCTTGGAGAAAACCCACCAAGAATAACGTGCAGCTGCCGCCAAAGAACTTGCCAAACAGGCAGAACAACGCAGCCAAGCAATACAGGCCGCATCAGAAGCGCGTGAACAAGCGGCTGAATTAATCGGCAAGTTATCGGCGACTCAGGAACAAAATGCTATGCTGCTTAATAGATTAACTGCAATAAACCCGGAAAAAGCGAAGGAATGAGCCTTGCATATTCGACGGCCTGCAATATAAGTATTTAAGGAACAATGCATTCCTAGCGCGCATTGACCTCCAAGGCACGCACGACTCGCCTTACAGAAATCATGTCGCTTAATCAACGATGGTATCTATAATAGAAAATAGAAATTTTTTGGATTCGGGCAATGGCGAACGAACGTAAACGGAACAAAATAAAGAGCGGTCAGAATAAACAATCCGAAGCGCTTTGTATTGAATGTGCAAATAACTGTCTAAGCGAGGCTTTTGGCGAGCTTTGGGATAGTAAGCTGATGTCCATTCAAAAGGGATTGGTGGGCGTGACAACTTTAAAAAATCGTGGTTGGAACCATACCATGATAGCAGCAATGGGCGACCCCGATAAACTGGTAACAAATCCGCATTACCGTTCCGGTCCATTGAGGGCGTTATATGCTGTTTGGCGTATCAAAGACTTCGAAAGCCAAAATATCGATCGGTTAAAAGCTAACATCGAAAGCCGTATAGGTAGACGGGCGAAGTTGGCGGAAAACCCACCTAAACCCAGAAAACCGACCGGGAAGCAAATGCAAAAAATGAGTCACGAACTTTGCGCCCTGTTCTCTAAGACGATGCCGAAAAAGCTGCTTAACGATTTGTGTGTTCAGATTTGTGAGGCGGCAAAAACAAGCGAACCTTGGTCGGCCGTAAATAAAGTGCTGGCCGGGTTTCGATCTAAATACCATGAAAATCGACGGCCAATCAATCTGGATCATGTCGAATTGCGCGAACTAAAACTTGGCAAGAGTGGTTTGTGTTCGTTTGTGTTCTATATTAGCCATGAAAACGGCATTTCTGGTTCGATCATGGAATTTGTCGAATTTTCAACACCAGAACCCGCCAATCCAATCATGTTGGACGTTATCAACCACTCTGCTGCTGTTGCGCGAGCAGCCAGACTATTGTCGTGATGAGCGCCATGCGTTCTTTGATGGTTACTGGACACGCCAACGGATGAAGCATGGGAAAATAAGACGCAGGAGATTGTGCTTGAAACTTATCGACAGCGATAAAAACCGCCTTGGTAATAGCAGAACGCGTAAAAAACAAGCCCAAACTCTCGCCACAAATTAAAGAATGCTTTAATATAGTAATTTCCTATTAAAGAAAATTTACATATCATGCGCAGCACAGGCAAATACCTTATTTCCACGACTTTGGGTGAGCCGGTGCGGGCGTTTGTTCCGCATCCATTGCCACCCATCAATCCAGCTTTGGCCGTTGAGAGCTATGCCACGCTCAACCATGCCGCCGAGCTGGGGTTGGCTCGATTGTCCGGCG
>JAUXXQ010000017.1 GCA_030684815.1 Methylobacter sp.
GCTAAAGCAAGGGGATTCCTGATTGCTCAGGAGTGAGTATGTATCGCTACTGCCCACTGGTTTCTGCTGCTGACGGCATTACTGCACCGTTCACTTCACAGACTAGCCCCGTCAGCCCGACGGTTGTTTTATACTTTTTAAAACGTTAAATTGCCGTCATTGAGAGAGCCGACAGCGCCCCTCTGGTAGCAAGAGTCGATTTTAACACGATGGAAGGATTTAACTCTATGAGAAATACGAAACTGAGCCACTTACATCTTCGCCCTGAACGGCGGGGTTTTACGCTACTTGGTGATAAATAATAACATGAAACCTATATGGTTATTTTTTCAGCCCCATAGCATCAGACTTGTTTAATTATTTTTAAAGGAAACGGTCAATCGACCACCACGCCGAGCCAGCTGTAAATTCGCTTAACCAGCAAGCCTTCATCATGCAGGTAAACATGGTCTTGGTCATTGATTTTAACTTGCCGGTAACCTACATTCTGTTTTGCCGCTACCCGCCGGTCGCGGGCACTTTGCACCACTTCCGGCAGGTCTAACGCACCATAAATGTCCAGCATCGGGATAGTGATCTTCTGGATAAAATCCAGCGTTTGCGCGACATTATTGTCGGTTTTCGGCACGGACAAGCTGATCGTCGCCAGCGCTTTCACCGCCAGCCCCTGCTCGCTCAGGGCATAGACGCCCATCAAGCTGCCTAGGCCGTAGCCGACCAGGACAATATTTTCTGTGCCGCTATCGCGTGCATAACTAATCCCGGCCTGAATCCGCGCCGCCGCCTCGGCAAACAACGGGTAATAGTCTTCCTGTCCCGCGCCCGCTTCGCGTAGCGGCATTTGCAGCGCCAGCGTCGCCCAGTTATGCTCCGGCAAAGCAACCCGCAAGCCGTAAATCAGCTGCTTCTGATTGGGATGACCTCCCATCTCATGGACAATAATGGCAATGCCCTTACTGTCGATTTTTTCTGTTGGCGTAAAAAGGCCGAGGAATTTTTTCCCTTCTGCTTCCAGCCAAACCTCTTCGCCTATCGCCAAAGTTTTGTTAATACTGTCGGCAAACTCGGCTTCCCGCTTGGTATCGCCAGCCAAGCAGACACCACCCAACAACGGCATCAAACAAAGCATAAAAACCATGAAGCCGGGCTGTATATATTCACTCACCGCCGCAACCGCCCTTATCAAAATGATATGTTCCGAAATCGACAGTGGATCATAATTAAATGGTGTAAAGGTAAATGATGCTGCAAACGACGACAACAATCGCCAAGCCCAGCGCCGTCAGCAGGATATTTTTCCGGCTATTGAAAAAGCCTGCAACCTTGTCTTCCAAGATTTCCACGCCTTCAATGGAGGCATTAACCGCCTTGAACTTGCCCCGGTTATCTTTGGCAACCTGATAATAAATTACATCACCGGCAACTGGGCGGCGACTGCTTCCATTGAGCGCCGAAATATGGATAAAAATATCTTTGCCGCCATCGTCGGGACTGATAAAGCCAAACCCCCTATCTTCTTTCCATGTTTTTAACATTCCTTTGATCATTATTTTTGTCATAAAAATTTCGTTTTATTGTTTTAAATCTACCCGCATCAACCCTACAGATTAAGTGGCGTTAGCCTATTAACGGCTGAATTTTATAATAAATTTGGCATATTTTAGTATGCCCCGGTTGAATCCATGCAGAAATGCATAGTCCAACCAGAACGGGATATGCTTACATTTTTTTCTTGATGACGACCTTGTCATCAATAATCAACTCAGAGATACCGCCCAAAGACGCGTGCAAGGTGCAGGAAGCATTTTTGAACCCGCCATTCTTGGCATTTTCGCCGACCCATTTTAAGGTCACATACGTTTCTTTATCGCTTTCGGTTTCAGAAGGGAAAAACACCTGCTCGCCGGTCGCCTCTTTGATCTTTGGCGGACATTTTTCACTTGCCATCGTTTGCATGGCCACATTATTTCTAATCTTTGCAGCGGCTTCCACTTGTTCAATAGGCTGCTCTTCTTTGCTTAAACCTACCATAACAAAACCTATTACAAAAACGGCAGCAACAGCCGTCATGATTTTTTGCGCTTCAGACATTTTTCTTCTCCTAAGTTGTAACAACGGAAAGCCATTTTACAACCTGCCGGGGCTATTTACCCTAAAATTCTCAACAATTTACCATCGCCAAGCGTAACAATTTTTAAAACTCGATACCTTGCTCGGCCTTGATGCCTTGCTCATAAGCATGTTTTATTTTGGTCATTTCGGTGACGGTATCGGCACAGCCAATAACTTCGGGCGCGGCATTGCGGCCGGTCAAAATCAAATGCAGCCAGGCCGGTTTTTCATTGCGGATAAAATCGGCGATTTCCTGGCCGGAAATCCACTCATAGCCGCAGCAATAATTGATCTCGTCCAGCAACACCATATCGAATTCTCCGGACAGCATTTTAGCCTTGCTAAACTCCCAAATGTCGCGGCTGGTTTTAATGTCCTGTTCAGGGTTTTTCGTGTCCCAGGTAAAGCCATCGCCCAACGCATGCCATTCAATATTGTCAAAACGCTCGGCTGCTTTTTGTTCGCCGGTTTGCCATTGCCCTTTAATGTATTGGATCACACAGACTTTCATATCCCAGCCTGCCGCGCGAAAAACCATGCCTAAGGCACTCGATGATTTGCCTTTGCCCGAACCAGTATTGACCAAAACCAATCCCTTGCGTCTCTCTCTCGATTTCATTGTTATCCTATGATTTTAATGGCTTATGTATGCGTATTATATAGAAGTGGGAGCGCTGACTCTTGTCGCGACGTAGGCGTCGCTCCCACTGATTTTAATTGCCTTAACCCTTCAAGAACCGCAACGCCTCATACTCAACATCGACTTTGATAATATCTCCGGCGACATAATTGCCTGCCAATATCTGTTGCGCTAACGGATTTTCCAGCTGTTGCTGAATCGCCCGTTTCATCGGCCTTGCGCCGTAAACCGGATCAAAGCCCGCCTCGCCCAGCAAATCCAGCGCGGCTTCTGAAATTTCAAAGCCGATTTCCCTATCCTGCAAACGTTTACGCAAATAGTCGATTTGAATCCCGGAAATGGCGCGGATTTGTTCGCGACCCAACGAATGGAACACCACAGCTTCATCAATCCGATTAATGAATTCAGGACGGAACTTGGTGCTGACAATGTCCATCACTGACGACTTCATCACCGAATACAGCGCCTCGCCCGACAGCGACTGGATAATATCCGAACCCAGGTTGGAGGTCATCACGATAATGGTGTTCCTGAAATCAACCGTCCTGCCCTGCCCATCAGTCAAGCGGCCATCATCCAGCACCTGCAATAAAATATTGAACACATCGGGATGGGCTTTTTCGATTTCGTCCATCAAGATGACCGAATACGGTTTGCGCCGCACCAGTTCGGTCAAATAACCGCCTTCTTCATAGCCGACATAACCCGGAGGCGCACCGATCAGACGCGCCACCGAATGTTTTTCCATAAACTCGGACATATCGATGCGCACCATCGCATCGGGCGTGTCGAACATGAATTCGGCCAGCGCCTTGCACAATTCGGTTTTACCGACGCCGGTCGGCCCTAAAAACAGGAACGAACCATTCGGACGATTCGGGTCGGACAAGCCGGCACGAGAACGCCGGATCGCATTGCTGACCGCTTTCAGCGCCTCTTCCTGACCAATCACCCGCTTGCTGAGCTGCTCTTCCATGCGCAACAGCTTATCGCGCTCGCCCTCCATCATTTTCGACACCGGAATGCCCGTCCATTTCGACACCACTTCGGCGATTTCCTCTTCGGTGACCTTGTTACGCAACAAGGTCATTTTCTGCGCTTCAGCCGGCACATCGGAATGCAACTGTTTTTCTAATGCAGGGATAATGCCGTATTGCAACTCGGACATCCGCGCCAAATCATTGGCACGGCTGGCCGCTTCCAGTTCGGTTCTGGCCTGCTCCAACTTTTCTTTAATAGACGCCGAACCCTGTAACGAGGCTTTTTCGGCTTTCCAGATTTCTTCCAAATCGGAATATTCTTTTTCTAGGTCGGCGATTTCGTCTTCCAGAATTTCCAGGCGTTTTTTCGAGGCCGCATCCTTTTCTTTTTTCAGCGCCACTTGCTCGATTTTTAACTGGATCAAGCGACGGTACAGTTTGTCCATTTCTTCCGGTTTGGAATCAATTTCCATACGGATGCGGCTGGCGGCTTCGTCAATCAAATCGATGGCTTTATCCGGCAACTGCCGGTCGGCAATATAGCGGTAAGACAAATTCGCCGCCGCAATGATGGCCGGGTCGGTAATATCGACGCCGTGATGCACTTCGTATTTTTCCTTTAGGCCGCGCAAAATCGCCACCGTGTCTTCAACCGACGGCTCATCGACCAGCACCTTTTGGAAGCGGCGCTCCAGTGCCGCATCTTTTTCGACATATTTGCGGTATTCATCCAGCGTCGTTGCGCCCACGCAATGCAATTCGCCCCGCGCCAGCGCCGGTTTCAGCATATTGCCCGCATCCATCGCGCCTTCCGCTTTGCCCGCACCAACCATGGTGTGCAGCTCGTCAATGAACAAAATCACCTGCCCTTCCTGCTTGGCCAAATCGTTTAACACCGCTTTCAGGCGCTCCTCGAATTCGCCGCGAAACTTGGCGCCGGCAATCAGTGCCGCCATGTCCAAAGCCAAGACCCGCTTGCCTTTGATGCCTTCCGGCACTTCGCCGTTGACAATGCGTTGTGCTAGGCCTTCAACAATCGCTGTTTTGCCCACGCCCGGTTCGCCGATTAATACCGGATTGTTTTTGGTGCGCCTTTGTAAAACTTGAATAGTGCGGCGGATTTCATCATCGCGTCCAATCACCGGATCGAGCTTGCCTTGTTCTGCGCGTTCGGTCAGGTCAATGGTGTATTTTTTCAGCGCTTGACGCTGCTCTTCGGCATTAGGGTCGTCAATCGGCTGGCCGCCGCGCATCGCGTCGATGGCTTTTTCTACCGCTTGTTTAGTGACACCGGCTTTTTTCAGCAAGTCTTGCAGCAAGCCTTGTTCTTCAAACACCGCCAATAAAAACAGTTCGCTGGAAATGAATTTGTCGCCGCGTTTTTGCGCCAGTTTGTCGGTCATGTTCAGCAAACGCGATAATTCATTAGACAGCTGCACGTCGCCGCCGGAACCGCTGACCGTCGCCAAACGCTCCAATTCCCTAACCAGCTCAGTGCGCAGCAACTGTGTGTTGATGCCTATTTGGGCCAGCAACGGCCTGATACTACCGCCCTGCTGATCCAGCAAAGCCAGCATCAAATGGGTCGGCTCGATGAATTGATGGTCTTTGCCCAGCGCCATGCTTTGTGCATCGGCCAATGCCGATTGAAACAGGCTGGTTAATTTGTCCATGCGCATAATAATTGCCTCTCTTACGAGTTTGTTAAGATGCAGCTAACATGGGGGAGTTTGCAATTGTTTTCAAGCGGGGCGATTTAGACAAAGTTTACAGCGGGGCTTGAAACGTCAGGCTGTTGCAGATGGCGATGCACAGACAGCCGTGCATCGCCTGTGCTGTTTTATTACCCGCCGCCTAACTGCAAACCCGCTTAACCGGAAAATAGCAACTAAAACGGCTGCCTTTGCCCAATTCACTGGCGATAGTTAACTTACCCTCATGCCGCATCAACACATGCTTGACGATGGCCAGACCTAAACCGGTGCCGCCCACTTTCTTGTTGCGTTTAACCTCGGAACGGTAAAAACGCTCGGTCACCCGGGGAATATCGGCTGCCGCAATGCCCTCGCCCTGGTCTTCAACATCCAGCACCAGGCTGTCTTTAGATACATACCAGCGCACTTTGACCAGCGAATCTTCCGGCGAATATTTCAGCGCATTGCCTAACAGGTTAGTAAAGGCGCTACACAGTTCCTGCTCTTCGCCCATCAGTTGCGCATCGGTTTCCAGGATCAGCTCAATCCGGTGCGGCACGCTGTTTTTCATCGCCTCTGCTTCCTTGCAAATCTGGCTTAATAAGGCCGGGACATTAACGCACTCGGTTTTCTTCTGTTTGGTTTCCAGCCGCGTCAACAACAACAAATCATCGACCAAATGCTGCATCCGCTCAGTTTGCCCCTGCATTTGCCGGAACGAAGCGGTCAATAACGGCGACTCGCCGTCATCCATATCCTGCAGGGTTTCCAGATAACCTTTCAGCACGGTGAGCGGCGTCCTGAGTTCATGCGACACATTGGCGACAAAATCCTTGCGCATCCGCTCCATTTTTTTCAGCTGGGTAACGTCCTGCGCCAGCAACAGGCGCAAACCCGCGCCATAAGTGATAATCCGCACCGCCAAGGTGATGCTGTGGTCTACCGGCGACGGCAAAATCACCGGCTCCTTGTAATTTCCCGATTTAAGGTAGCGGATAAATTCAGGGAAACGGATCAGGTTGGGGATGCGCTGGCCTTTATCCGACTGCTTTAAGCCAAAAACCTCCCTAGCCGCTTTATTGGCCCACTCAATCTCGTCATTGGCACCCAAAACGACGGCGGCATCCGGCAACGCTTCGGTGGATTGGCGGAACTGGTCGACCATCTTGCCCAGTTTCTTTTTACGCTTTTTTTCGTTCTTTTTAATGCGGTAAACGTGGTAGTAAATTTCTTCCCACACCCCGGTCGTCTTTGGATATTTGGTGCGCCCGCCGGTGCGTATCCATTTCTCAAAACGGTTAATCTGGTACAACTGGCGCATTAACAACACCAGCGCCAACATCAGCGCCAACGGCATAAAAAGCCCGGTCATGCCGCCCACGACCGACACCGCCAACAGCAGCAGCAGACCGGTAATCAGTTCTTTTTGCCAAACATCCATAGCGGTTACGAGGCCACGCTTGCCGACTCCGCCACGGAAAACCGATAGCCGAAACCGCGCACGGTTTGTACCAAATCCTCCCGCCCGTGTTCGCCCAAAATTTTCCGCAAACGCCGGATATGCACATCAACCGTGCGTTCCTCGATATAAACGCTGCGCCCCCAGACCTGGTCGAGCAATTGGGAACGGTTGAACACCTTGTCGGGATGGGTCATAAAAAACTGCATCAAGCGGAACTCGGTCGGGCTCACATCCAGTTGTTTGTCGCCGATAGTCAGCCTATGTTGTTCGGTGTCCAAAACCAGGTCGCCCAGGGTAATTTGCCCCAGATCGTTGATTTTTCCGCTTCGGCGCAACACTGCACGGATGCGCGCAACCAATTCTTTAGGTGAAAAAGGTTTGGTCATATAATCGTCGGCGCCGATTTCCAGCCCCCTGACTTTGTCTTCCTCCTCGCCGCGCGCGGTCAACAAAATGATTGGCAACCCCCGGTATTGCGGCTCTTTTTTCAAACGCCGCGCCCATTCGACCCCGCTGGCGCCCGGCAGCATCCAGTCCAACAAGATCAAATCCGGTATCGCTTCATCCAGGATTTTTTGCGCATCCTCCGCGTCCGCTGCCGTCACCGGCCTGAACCCGGCCTGCTCAAGCACCATCTTTAACATCTCCCTGATGGCATCTTCATCTTCAACAACGAGAATATTTAAACTAGGCATAATTGAATTAATATTAAAAATATAAATGGCATATCTTAACAAATGCCATATTACCTTTTTATGACAAAAAGTATTTGCTTATCTGGGCTTCCCATTTAAAGCAGGACAAGCCTGCCGAAGTAGACCTTCCAGGCTTTACGACTGCCATAGATGGCGGAAGTGCTGGAGCCGTCCGGAGCGGCTCCAGTAAAAACCTGGAAGGTCTGTCCCGTGTTAAGTTGATAGCCATTATCTGCAATGACAAATTTAAGACCTGCATAGCAAAAAAATCCCGATAAAATTTTAAAAATTGCCTATTATGCGTATTATTAGCCGACTACTTTTAATTACGTAATATCGCTTAAATTTTACGGAATTAACGTAATCCAATCACCGCCGCTGGACGCTGACCTTATGCCTAACTCGTCATATCAATATAGTTTCATAGCCTTGTTGCTGAGCTTCAGTTTTACTATCTATGCCGATAATCACGCTTCAACAACCATCGCAGATCAAGCCAAAACCGCCGAAACAGCACAAACGGATGGCGTCGCCCAACAATCGGCTTTAGTAAAATGGTGGCAGTCGTTATTGGCTGATTGGGACAAACAAAGCGATGACGATTATCAGCCTAGTTTCAGCCCGCAAGGCAAATCTAATATCACCCAATATATAATCGGCATCCACCCACTGCACAACCCCAAACGGCTGTTTGAAGTTTACGGCCCTATTATCGATTTCATCGACACCCGTATCCCCGAAGCGCAATTTTCCCTGGAAGCCTCACGCAATTACGAAGAATTCGACAAAAAGCTCTACAGCGGCCATTTTGACTTCGCCATGCCCAACCCTTACCAAACCGTCAACTCGCTTAAATACGGCTACCGCGTGTTTGGCAAAATGGCCGATGACGAGGATTTTCGCGGCATTATCCTGGTGCGGCGCGACAGCGGCATTAACAGCGTCGCCGACCTCAAGGGCAAGGCAGTATCCTATCCAGCAGCGACCGCACTGGCGGCCACGATGATGCCCCAATATTACCTGCACACCCACGGCATTGACATTAACCGCGACATTGAAAACCGCTACGTCGGTTCGCAAGAATCCTCCATCATTAACGTATTGCGCGGCCATGTTGCGGCCGCCGCAACATGGCCGGTGCCGTGGAAGCTGTTCAGCGCAGAAAACCCCCGCTTAGCCGAACAACTTGAAGTAAAATGGCAAACCGAACCGCTGCAAAACAACGGTTGGGTGGTGCGTAAAGACCTGCCGGGCGAAGTGGCCGACAAGTTTGCCGACCTCCTGCTCAACCTTGACCAACATGAACAAGGCCGGGAGCTGTTGGCACGGGTTCCGGTTAGCCGCTTTGAAGCGGCCAACGACGCCAGCTATGGCCCGGTGCAGGCATTCCTTGCGACCTTCAATAAAACAGTACGCCCCATAGAATAAACAGTCAATGGACTTAAAAACAAAGCAAGACAACGCTTTTTTTACCGGCACAATCCGGCGCCAATTGGCGTGGTCATTCGGTAGTGTGGCCTTAATCATCATGTTAGGGCTTGCCGGCCTGTTGTTCGACCGGCAACGTGATTTTCTTTACCGCGCGGCCATACAGCAAAGCAAATCGCTAGCCACCTCACTAGCCAGCAGCAGCTCATCATGGGTATTAGCCAATGACATTGCAGGTTTAAAGGAAGTCTTGCACGGCGTTGCCGACCTGCCCGATTTGGAACGCGCTTATATCCTGTCGTTGCGCGGCGAAGTGCTAAGCTCGACACGGGATAACGAAGCGGGGTTGTTTGCTACCGACACGCCCAACCAAAACCTGCTAAATTCACCGCCCAAAACGCAAGTGCTGCTGGCCAACTCCCGCCGAATCGATGTTGCCTCCCCGGTGATGACCGGCTCCCGCCATGTCGGCTGGGCACGGGTAGAAATGACCATGCGCGGGGTCAATGCCAACCTACGCTCCATTATCATCATGGGCGTCAATTTTATCGTGTTTGCGGCGCTGACCGTATTAGCGGCGGCCATCATGCTGGCGCGGCGATTGACTAAACGCTTGCGCCACCTGATGCGGGTAACCGCGCAAGTCGAGCAGGGAAACCTGAACGTCCGCACCCATATTTCCGGTAGCGATGAAGTGGGCATTCTGGCGCACGGATTTAACCAAATGTTGGGCGCACTCGCCCATTCCGAACGGCAAAGGGAACGCACCAACCAATTGTATGCCGCATGGACCCAATGCGCCGATATTATCGTGCGTGAGTCGGACGAGATTAAGCTCCTAAACGAAGTCTGCCGGATCATCGCCCATCATGTTGCCTTTAAACTGATTTGGGTGGGCATGACCGATGCGGATGGCTGGATACGCCTAGTTGCGACCAGCCGCCCCGATTCCAACTACTTAAAAAACATCAAAATCTCAGTGGATGGCGCGCTACCCGAAGGGCACGGCCCCATGGGTTCGGCCATCCGGGATGGCGCGCCGAAAATCTGTAACCACTTTCTCGATGACCCCGCCACACTGCCTTGGCAAGCTAGCGCTGCCGCCGAAAACATTGACGCAGCGGCGGCATTCCCATTAATGCGCGGCGGCCGCTGCGTTGGCGCCATTGCGGTTTATTCAGAAGACCCCGGCTACTTTACCCCCGACCTGATTGGTTTGATGCGTGGCCTGACTGACGACCTGTCTTATGCGCTGGATAATTTCGACCGCGAGCAACTGCGGCTTAATGCCGAACATGAGCTGCGTATTGCGGCAGCGGCGTTTGATTCCCAAGAAGGCATCTTAGTGACCGATGCCAACGGGGTTATCTTGCGCATCAATAAATCCTTTACTGAACTGACCGGTTACAGCGCCGAGGAAATTATTGGCCAATCCACCCGCATTCTCAAATCCGACCGCCAGGATCGCGCGTTTTATGCCACGATGTGGGAGTGCATTAACCGTGACCGGTACTGGCAGGGCGAAATCTGGAATAAAAGAAAAAATGGCCTCGTTTACCCTGAATGGCTGTGCATTACCGCGATTACCAATGCTGAAGGCTCAGTCACCCACTATGTCGGCACTTTTACCGACATCAGCCAACGTAAGGCCGACGAAGAGCGCATTAAAAACCTGGCCTACTACGATTCGCTGACCACCTTGCCTAACCGCACCTTACTGTTCGACCGGCTCAAACTGGCGCTGAACACCAGCAAACGCAACAAGACCCACGGCGCGTTAATGTTCCTCGATCTTGACAACTTTAAGGCGCTTAACGACACCCTGGGGCATGATCGGGGCGACCAATTGCTGATCGAAGTCGGGCGTCGCCTGCAAAGCTGTGTGCGGGAAGCTGATACCGTCGCCCGCCTTGGCGGCGATGAGTTTGTGGTGATGCTGGAATTTCTCGACCAACAGCGCCCTGAGGCTATCGCCCAAGCCCACGCAGTTGCCGAAAAAATCCGCAGCTCACTGGCTGAGCTTTACCTGCTAAAAAGCGGCCTCGAAACCCACACAGATTCTTTTGTCGAACATTACTCCACCGGCAGCATCGGTTTTGTGCTGTTTATGGGGCACGAAACCAGCAGCGAAGAACTTCTCAAACGCGCCGACCTGGCCATGTATCAAGCCAAACAAGCCGGTCGCAACACCATCCGCGCTTTTGTCCCCGAAATGCAGGACAGCTTAAACCTGCGCACCGCACTGGAAACCGATTTGCGCAATGCGCTAGAACGCAACGAATTGAGCCTGCATTATCAGGTACAGGTCAATGTATCGGGCCAAGCGGTCGGCGCAGAAGCCTTGATACGCTGGAATCAAACCGAACGCGGCATGATTTCCCCGGCCGAATTCATTCCGCTGGCTGAAGAAACCGGCCTGATTCTGCCTATCGGCGCCTGGGTGCTAAGACAAGGCTGCGAAACCCTAATCGAATGGGCCAAATACCCGGAAACCCGCCACTTAAAACTGGCCGTCAACATCAGCAGCCGACAGCTGAATCAGGACGACTTTGCCGAGCAAGTGCTGGCGCTATTGGCAGAAACCGGCATTAACCCGGCGCGGCTAAAACTGGAAATCACCGAATCGGTCGTTGTCGATAACGTGAACAACACCATTGCCAAAATGCAGGAGGTCAGAAAATTAGGCGTCAACTTTTCGATGGATGATTTCGGCACAGGTTATTCCTCGCTGTCTTATCTGCAAAAGCTGCCACTGGAGCAACTGAAAATAGACCAATCATTCGTCAGAAACATGGCTTTTAACAACCATGATTCCGCCATCATCCGCACCATTTTGGCGCTAGGACAGAACCTAGCCCTTAACGTCATTGCCGAAGGCGTGGAAACCGAAATCCAGCGAGACAGCCTGACCCAGTATGGATGCCGTGTGTTTCAGGGCTATTTGTTCGGACGACCGATGCCGGCCGAACAGTTCAGACTTAGCCTGCCGCTTAAACAGACGGAAGAAGCCGCCCTTACAGAACCCGCGCAATATTAAAAGCCGCCCAAGGAAAACACTATCAAACTTTCCCAAAGCCTACTGTTCACCCTGATGCTAAAGGCATTCCCGCCTTGCGTTTACGCGGAAAATACTGATTCCCCTTACCTCAAAGGCAGTAAAGTCGACGCCTTCTACGACCGCAAGGATAACGGCGATTTTCAGGTCAACAGCCTGTTATGGGGTCCCAGCGTTAAAGGCGGCTATGGCGTACAGGTGTCCGAAACAGGCGGCCAGGACACTCACTATTTCGGCGGTTTTGCCCGCCCCTTGCTGACCCGCCCGGAACTGGGCGATTTGATTTTAGGCGCGCAAGAAATTCTTCGCGGCGATGCCAAACAAACCGAAGTGCAAGGCGAATACCGCTTGCCGTCAGGACTGGGTTTTGGCGGCGGCTTTGTCGACAAAACCCACAACGACCAGGACATTAAATTCGCCAAAATTTCCTATCGCCAACAATGGCAGTCGATTAATTACATCGTGTCCACACAATGGCAGCGTTTTCAGCAACGCGATTACCCCGGCGGCTATATTGCCGTCTACAACAAACAATTGATGGCGACTTGGGGCAGCGACGGCGAACAATGGCGCGGGACTTTAGGCTATGTCGCCCCCGATCAAGGTGCCGACAAACTGCGGCCGGCGCTGGAAGTGTTTTATGTGGACAACAGCATCGGCCAAGTCAACGGCTCCAAAGATGTGTGGATCACCGGCAGCCTGGGCTTTCGCAAAGGTTTCTTAGGTCATGAATCACGGCTAGGCCGCGCCATGGGGCCGACCGGCGTGGAATTTGCCAACCCGATAGGCTATCTGAACCCCAACTTCAACCGCCGCCTGACCGCCTGGGAAATCGGCGAATTGGTCAATTTCCGTTTTATCCACCGCAGCCTGCCTAATGGCGGCCGCGAGCAAACTCTCGAAACCGCGGTTTATCCCGGCCAATTACTGGGTGTCGACAGCCTATTCAGCGCCCTGTTCGTCGGCCTCGGCACTACAAGCCCAAATCCGGGGCAAGACGGCATCAGCGGCCTGCTCGGTTATCACAAGCGCATTGACAACATCGAATCGAGCTTTAGAGTGCAGCACGATTTTGACGGCGACGACACCGCCATTTTTTTCAGTTTGATTCATTGGCTTTAGGAGAAAAATAAAGCGTTGAACAGGTTTTATTGGGAAAGCACGAAGTTTCATTCTTCCTGCTCTTTGTGGCCTTCATGGTGATAATCGACCTCCCATTTAAAGCGGGACAAGCATGCCGAAGTAGACCTTCCAGGTTTTAAAAACCTGGAAGGTCTGTCCTACGTTAAGTTGATAGCCTGATAATCTTTTTACCTGTTAATGGGAAGTCACCCATAAGTATTTCAACCTATTGAAAGACAACAAAATGCATATAAAATCTTTCTGTGGCAGCTTTTTACTGCCTGCCAAGCATTATTTAGTTACAATCCTCCCTTTCAACCAACCCAACCCCAGGTAA
This sequence comes from Methylobacter sp., assembly GCA_030684815.1. Classification (GTDB taxonomy): domain Bacteria; phylum Pseudomonadota; class Gammaproteobacteria; order Methylococcales; family Methylomonadaceae; genus Methylobacter_A. The sequence continues at coordinate 13,526 of JAUXXQ010000017.1, forward strand.
TCCCAATGAAACATTTAAAACCAATTGCAGCCCTCTTACTGTTAATGCCCATCAGCATGGTCAACGCAGCCGAAGAAGCGCCAAAAGCCGCAGAACCGACACACGAAATGGCGTCACATAAAGGCATGGGCGGTATGACGGAAGAGCAAAAAGATGAACACATGCGCGCCAAACAGGAACAGATGCTGCTCATGCATGACCTGTCTAATAAAATTTTGGCAGAACAAGAACCAACAAAGAAAGAAGAACTAAAAAAACAACAACTTGAACTGATGAAAGCACAGCACGCCCAAATGATGGAGCATCGCCAGCAAAAAAAGGTACAGCATAAACAACAAAAACAAGAACACAAAAAATAATACAGCAGCAAGCCTTTCGTCCAACATCACCCCAAGTTTCCGGCTCTCATCGTTATACATAAGTTGTGGGAGCGGTCACCTGCCGCGGCCGGGTGGCCGCTCCCACAACTTTTATCCATTTGTACTCGTTCCCAAACGCCTAAAACGGTGAACCAGGATTATGGTGAAAACAAAGACGAAGGCTTCCAGCTCGGGGTATGTTTCACTATAAAAAAGGGGTAACCATGAGCATATTACAAGAATTTAAAGAATTTGCCGTCAAAGGCAATGCCATCGATATGGCAGTGGGCATCATTGTCGGCGCTTCTTTCGGTAAAATCATTTCATCGTTGGTTGCCGATGTCGTGATGCCGCCAATTGGTGTACTTATCGGCGGCGTAGACTTTACCAACTTGGCAATTACCTTAAAAGAAGCCACCGAAGGCGCGCCCGCAGTCACGCTTAATTACGGCAACTTCATTCAAACGATGGTTGATTTCACCCTTATCGCTTTTGCCATTTTCATGGCGGTTAAGCTCATCAACAGCCTGAAGAAAAAACAGGAAGAGGCGCCGGCTGCGCCGCCAGAACCTTCCAAAGAAGAATTGCTGTTGACTGAAATCCGGGATTTACTAAAGAACAAGCAATAATATTGCACAGTGACGCGTTATTGATCCAAGGTCAATAACGCCGCCTCCAACCAGCCAAAACCGATTTTTTCCTGCTCAAGACGCAGTTTTTTACCCAACCGGTTATCGCGTAAATCATCGTAAAGCGCCGCTTCCTCGGCATTTAGTCTCGGCAAGTCACGCAAAGTCTGTTTTTCTTCCTCGCCCCAATGTGCCGTAAAAGCCAATAAAGTCTCGCGATCCATCAACAATGATTGCACATGCTCAAACTGGCTACGCAACTGATCAAGAATGGCAAAGCCGTGCGTGTCAATATCGCCCCAATAATGGACGGTGCAGCGCGCCAGCCATTGGGCTTGGCTTAAATTATCAAAACCGTAGCCCGCGCCAAAAATAACCAGGCTGCGTTTGAAGGGCGGAAAAGCCAAAAAGTTGATTTCGTTTTCAGTGATAAATACCCGAGTGACATTGGGATCAAGTTGGGAAAAACTCTCGGCATCCAGCATCATGTCCTGAACTGTCTCGCCCGGCAACAGCGCACAAGCTGGGTCGAGTAGTCGGAAACGGATGCGCAGCGGCTTATCGCGAAAGCCATAACGCTGACAAAATTGACTAACGCCCGATGCGCTAAAATCAACCGCGTCAGGCGGCAACACCCGATCGAGCCATTCGGTGAGCACTCCGCGATGGGCTTCGATAAATTTGCTGTGGACACCGGCAATATCCACCTGCCGGAGATACACGCCGGGACGCGGATGCTGCTCCAGCCAAGCCACAATGTCCAACAACCGGCTCCAAACATCGAAAAGCGCCAACGCGTTCAACGGGCGTTTCGCCAGCCAATCCAACAATAGAGGCTGGCGCTGGCGCGTGAGCTCAACCAGCGCAGTAAAACGGGCGGCTTCCTGCCGTTTGCCAAGCAACACCAAGGCATCTTCCAGCGTGTCAATCCAGACGGCCTGCGGCAATGCATTGTTGCCGAATAAGCGGTGTTTGAATTCGCGCATATCCACCCGGCAATGCGGCATTTTTCGCAGTTCCGCACTCCAAACGCGCACCTCGTCGAAGCGGTCAATCATTTCGTTTGAGGTCGGCGTTTTCAGCGTCAAACGTTTAGGAAATAACGGCGTATCGCTGACCAAACCGGCCAGCACTTCGCCACGCTCCCAACTTTTTTGCAACTGGGCGCGTAAATCGGCGGGACTCGTCCAACGGCTGACTTTTGTCATCCGGCCAGCTTCGCTTTTTCCTCGCGATATTCTTCAATCGATAGATTGCGTAATTTGGAGGCGCGGCCTTCCTCGTTGTGGACAAAACCGACGCTGGACACAAAAGGCTCGATGATATGGATTTTTTGCAGCGGCGTGACAATCAACAATTGCAGGTTGAGCTGGGCAAACAAACGCAAACCGTATTGCGCCGATTCATCCGAACCGCGCCCGAAGGCTTCGTCGATGACCACAAAACGGAACGAACGCGAACGCACCGCGCCCCATTCCAGACCGAATTGATAAGCCAGACTGGCGGCAAGAATGGTGTAGGCCAGTTTTTCTTTTTGACCGCCCGATTTACCGCCGGAATCGGAATAATGTTCGTGTTCAGTGTCGTCCTCGCGCCAACGCTCGCTGGCGGCAAACACAAACCAGTTGCGCACATCGGTGACTTTGGCCGTCCAGCGCCGATCCGGTTCAGACTGGCCTTCGCACCCACGGAAGCGCTCAATAATGGCTTTAACTTGCAGGAACTTGTTTTCGGAATATTGGCTGTCCTCAGAACCGGTCAGTACGCCTTCGGTGCAGGCGCGCAATTCGGTCTGAAAATCGCGGATGTCGGCATCCGGCGTTGCCTGCGCTTCCAGCACGATATAGCGGCCGGTGTTGTAATCAATCCGGGTCAGCGATTGGTTAATCAGCGTGATGCGTTCCTTGATGGTTTCCCGCTCGCGGTTCAGTTGCGAATTAAAATTGGCGACTTCGCGGATAGTGTTTTCATTCAGCAGTTCTTTAAAACGCGCCTCGAAACGCGGCAAATCGTCGGCCTGCAATTGATCGAGCATGTTGCGGTATTCAAAAGCCGATTCAATGCTGGCATCGACCTCTGCGGTGTCGAGTTTGAAAGCTTCGTTATAAGCCGCCATTGCCTGAATGATTTTATCGCGCAGTGTTTTGAGCTTCCTCTCTTCACCCTCAATTTTCCTTTGCAATCCGTTGTACATCTCGCGCTCGCGGTTATCGCAGGACTCGACGCTAAGCTGATGTTCGGCCAATGCCTCGTTACGGATAGCGTCAAGGCGTTCAAAGTAGCGGGCATGACTTGCGGTTTCGGCGGCGTTAAGCAGTGCCTGCGTGTCGTTGCGCAGACTTTCGGCGGCATCGCGCTTGGCTTCGGTAGAGCCCAGTTCGCGGGACTTTTCGGCAATCAAGTTTTCGGTGTCCGCCAGTTCTGCTAGCAATGCCCGCAAGCGTTCACTCAACTGCTTTAACACATCGGACGCCGATTCCAGCCGCTGTTTCTCATCGGTCAATTGGGCGACGAGCAATGCCGACGCCTGCCAGTCCTGATCTTGAAAATCATTGTATTCATCCAGTTTCGACAGTGCCATTAGACGCTCTTTCAGCTGATTTTGCTGGCTTTGCACAGCACCGATAACGCTGCCTAATTGACCCAGACTCGCCGCCAACTGCCTGGCATTGCTTTCCAGTGCGGCGATTTTTGCCGCATTAGTCCAACCCAAAACATAACGGCTGCGGTCATCCAGACGATGCCTGTCGTCTTTTTCGTGACGTTCGCCGGGCGCTTTGACTTGTCCGGCACGAGTAATGGCGCGGGTCTCGCGCCGAAATTGCTCAGGCGTGGCGCAGCAAGCCACGTCGAAACGGTGCGCCAATTCACGCTCCAGCCAATCGTAAAACGGCGAATCCGGCTTAATCGCCAATTTACGCGCCAGACTGTCTTTATGCAGACCGGGCAATTCGCCGCGACTACCTGGACGTATCCGAAAATACACCAAACGGCCTCTCAGCTGGGTTTTATCGACCCAAGCGGACACGGCGGCATAACACTCATCCGGCACCAACAGCGACAAACCGAAATTACGCAACAGCCGTTCCGCCGCGCCTTCCCAATCGCCCTCTTGTTCATGCACTTGCAACAATTCACCGATAAACGGCATATCGGCCTCAGACAGATTCAACGCTTTGCACAACGCGCCGCGCATGGCGATCTGTTCCGCCGGAATGTTGCTGCGCCGCGCTTTCAGGCTGTTGATTTCGGCGCTCAGTGCATCATGTTCCTGCCTGCCCTGACGCAACAGCACGCTGTGTTCGGTGAGCTGATTTTGCAAATCGGCTTCCTGTGTCTTCAGCGTTTCCGCCACGGTCAAAAAATGCTGACGTTGCTGGATAAATTCCGCCTCATTGCTCACCGGATTTTCGCCTGCGGCCTGCACCAACTTTGTGTAGCGCCGCGCCCTGCCCTCACGCCGTTCACGCTCCTGCGTCATCCGCGCAATCTCCAGCGTCAGGCGCTCCAAGCGGTCGCCGCCGTTATCGGCAATGCTGCGTTTAAGTTCGTCCTGTTCGGCACGTTGCGCAGTTTGGCGCTCAGTCAGGCGCTTGATCCGGGTATTTTGCCGCTCCCAGTCATCGGCAAGACCGGCAATGCGTTTGTCCAACAACGCCAATTTCAGCCCGGAAAAATAAGCCCTTAACGCATCGCGGCAGGCGCGCAGTTCCTCGCTTTGCGCCACCAACAAGGCATGGCGCTCGCAATCGCCGACCAGCGGCGTGAGCAATTCCACCTGGCGCTTGGTCTTTAACACCGCTTCATGGGCGCGGTTTAAATTGTCGAAATGACCGAGCAAGGACTCGATACGCGACGCCACTTCAAACGGTTCCAGCATGTGACTGCGGACAAAATCGGTCAAATTACCGACCGACTTCATCGACACGGTTTGATGAAACAGCTCCAACGCCTGTTCATTATCAATGCCGAAACGACGGCGAAACCAGGCGCCGTAAGGCGGAAAGCTGTCGAACAGCTCGGCGCCCACACCGCGTAATTTCTTGCGCAAGGCGCTAATGTCGGTGCCGAAACGGGAAAAATCCGCGCTAATCGACAACGCCCGTTCGGCGCCGACAAAAAAGCGCGCGGGCTGGCTTTGCGCGTCCTTCATCCAAAAAACCTGAGCCAGCGTTACAGTCTGGTCGTAACCGGCATTATGAAAAACACCCAAGATCACCGAATAATTATTGTGGTCGCGCAATGCCACCGGCTTGGCGCTGCCGCTGATTTCATTGCGTTCTGACTTGTAATGGCCGAGCACATAAGATCGCAAACTGCGCTCTTTATTGTCGGCACCGGCGGCTTTGTTGTAAGCGATACGGTGCGCGGGCACTAACAGCGTGGTCACCGCATCGACCAGTGTCGACTTGCCCGAGCCGATGTCGCCGGTCAGCAGGGCGTTTTTACCGTCCGGGTTAAACGCCCACACCCTTGCATCGAAAGTGCCCCAGTTGAACACTTCCAGACGATGCAGGCGAAAACCGGACAATGCATCGTCGGCAGTAAAATCCAATTCCAATTGCCCCTCATTCATGATGCACCGCCTGCTTCAGCATCCGCGCCCAATTGAGCCTGATAAGCCGCCAGCCGCTCATCGAAATCAGCCAGCCATTGCGCATCGACAAAGGCCTTGAGAATACGCGGCACTTCAAACATCGCGGCTTGTTTGCCCTGATTGGCGCCGGTTTTAAGTTTGCGCAAAAAGCCCAGTTCGACGATTTTATTGAGCTGGGTATCCACTTGATCAATCAATTTAGCCTCGTTGCTGCTGTCGGGCAAAAATACCCGGATCAAATCGACAATTTCACCGCGCGACAGCACTAAGCGCGTGTCGCCGCCGCTGGCATCGAATTCGGCCAGTTTTTTCCGCAACAATGCCAGCAGCAAACTGACGGTAAACGACAAGGGCCGCCTTGCCACCAGACGCGGCAATTTTGGCGCGGCCTCGTCTTCATTTTCGCTGCGCGAACGTAAAAAAGCATAGCCTTCCGCCTCGTCAAGCACCAACTCCAAACCCAGCACTGCCACATAATCGCGTACCCGTGCCTGCAGATTGAGCAAGCTCGTCCAAAGCCCGGCTTCGGTTTCCTGATAAATCACGCCTTTGAGCAACACAATCACCAACGCCGATAAATCGTGTGTGGCTATGGGTGGATCAAGTTGCGAATCAAGTTGTTCTGTCATCTTTATCTCACAAAAATAACGCGCGGCAACTGCGCCTGTTTCGTCGTTGTCATGCCATCCGGCTGTTCGCATGTCCACATAATGATTTCCTGTTTGTCTTCATCCAACACCGTTTTAAAACTGTCGCTCGCCAGTTGCAAATAGGTCACCAACTCCGCCAAACCGTGCTGCAACGGCTGCAGCTTGCACAATTCAGCCAGGGTAATTTGCGCGCGGTCTTGCAACGCATGACGGATATGTCGGGACAGCTGCGCCTTGTCGATGACGATTTGCGAATACAACGCTGCCGCATCAAGGTCGGCATCGCCTACTTCGAGTTCAATATCGGCAATGAACGATTTGATCGCAGGCGTGTGCAAAGGCCGTTCCATCGGCAATTCGATGTCGGCTGCGGTATCGGCAATGCTCATGACCTCGCCGGACGGTTGCGAACCGCGCAATAACAAGGCTTTGGCCTCAATGCCATGCAAAATATCCATGATCCGCCGGTTTTCCAGCCAGGCTTGGTCATCCAAAAAACGCCGCAATTGCTGCGAAAGTTGGGCCACCGTGCGCTGCGTATGTTCGCCCGCTTCCAGCCAGTCGTAATGTACGCGGCGGATGCGGGCATCGGGTTTGAGTTCGGCAACGGGGGATAAATTCAACACGCGTTCGAGCAGGTTGGACAGTTCTTCCTGACGGCGGCTGGACATCAAAAAATCCCAAAACGCGCGAAAACTGCGCCCCTGATCGGAATCGGCAATGGCATCGCGCTCGCCCATAATGTCTTCCAGCAACGCGCCTTTTGAACCTTCCCACAGCGCAATGCGTTCGCGCACCCGCCTATCCAGACCACGAAAGTTGTGTTCGACCTCACGAAAATCGGTGAGCAACTCACGCGCCAGCTGAATGAATTGCTGAAAGCGGTCTTTCACGGCGGTGTCGTCGAGCAGGGGCAGATCGCCCGCAGTAATACGGCCAATCTCGACATCGATTTCATCGCGCCGTTTGTGCAATTCGGCAATGCGCGTCTCGGGGTCGGTTTCGCTGCCTTCGCTCATTTGCTTGAGCAATTCGAACAAGGTCAGCAAACGCGACTCGGTGCCGACAAAACTGCGTTCGGTCAGAGTGCCTAACCACGCGGTGGCTTTTTCTGTCGAAGGGGTCAAATCGAAATGGGCTTCATCAGAAGCTTGCAGATAAAACTTGCGCAGCCAGCCTTTTTCGGTCGCCGCCCAATCGTTGATGTAATCGAGCGCTGATTTGGGGAAAGCCTGCGCGCCCAGCCGTTCGCGCAGCGCAAACAATTCGTCTTCCAGCGCCTCGGCCAAATCGGCTTGTGCCATAACGCGGATATTGGGCGCAATAAAGACCCGATGCAAAAAACTGGCAATCAGCGGTGCGTGGGGGGAATTAAGCAAGCGCCAAGCCGGATGGTTTTGGCGCAATAGTTCAAGGGTGGCGTAGTCCAAACTCAAGCGGCAGTGTTGTCGGTTGCTGTTGTTTGTTCAGTTGCCTGCTGCAACCAAAAATCAAGGTCTGGATTGGCCAATAAGCGTTCAGCAAAAACACAGGCTTCGACTAAATGGGCGGCGGCATTGCTGCCCAAGCCTTCGCCCAATTCAAATTTTTCGCCTTTGATGCTGAGCAGAAAACACGGCGGCGGGGTTTGTTTTTTTATCGATTGATAGACTGCTAACACCGCCGCAGGGCTCATCGCATGGGTGGTGTAGCTTTTGTCCCGCTCAGGTTCTAATAACGTGAAATCGAAAGCATGTTTGCAAGCGACCGAGGCATCGACGAACAACACCAAGCGCCGATTTTCCAAATCCAGCGCATGTTCAATTTGCAGCTGAAAATCAGACAATATGTCCAACTGGCTCAAATCGCAACGGCTTTCAACATGCTCCAACATCAACGGCCCCAGCGCGTCGTCGCCGCGACTGAGGTTGCCGTAACCAAACAACAATACCGGTTTAGGCATTGTCACGCTCAATTTGCCCGTCGCTGTGTTTAATCAGCTTATCAATCACTTTACCTTCGGCATCAACCAATTCCAGTTGCAGCGGCATTTTGCCGACCGCATGAGTGGCGCAGGACAAGCAAGGATCGTAAGCGCGTATCGCCACTTCCAGGTTGTTTAACAACGGTTCGGTCAGTTCGCGGCCGGATAAATATTCCGCCGCCACTTGCCGTACCGATTCGTTCATTGCCATGTTGTTGCTGGTGGTTGAGACGATTAAGTTGGCTTTGGTGACGATGTCGTTTTCATCGACTTGATAATGATGAAACAAGGTGCCGCGCGGCGCTTCAATCACGCCTATGCCCTCGTAGCGTTTTTCGCCTTGTGCGACCAAATCAGAACCCATGATGTCAGGATCGTTAAGCAGGGTTTTGATACTTTCAGCGCAATGCAATACTTCAATCAAACGCGTCCAATGGAAGGCGAGGGTACTGTGTACCATGGCTTCGCCGCTGTGCGCTTTAAACTCGACGCGGGCCGCTTCCGCCAACGGCGTGTCGATGTAATCGCAGTTATTGACCCGCGCCAACGGCCCGACCCGATACCAGCCGTTTTCTTGGCCTAGCGACAACAAATAAGGGAACTTCATGTAAGTCCAGGAGCGCACTTCTTCATGGATATAATCGTTATATTTGCAATAATCGATGTGATCGATGATGGTTTCGCCGTGCTCGTTCTTGGCGCGGATGCCGCCGTGATAAAGCTCCAGCGCGCCGTCCGGTTTGGTCAAGCCCAAATAATTGGTGCGCAAAGTGGCAAATTCGTCATAAAAAGGCAGGTTGGAACAATGCACTTTTTTGATCAACGCAACCGATGCGGCCGACCAAGCTATCATTTGGTCGATGTCTTCGAGCAAATAGTCGCGCTCGGCCTTGGTCAATGATTTGTTCATGCCGCCGGCAATCGCGCCGGTGCCGTGAATACGTTTGCCGGACACCATGCGGATGACTTCCTGGCCGTATTTGCGCAATTTGACGCCTTGTACACCGATGTCGGGATATTCGGCCAATACCGCAATCACCGAACGCTTGCTGATGTCGCTTTCAAAACCGAACAATAAATCCGGGCTGGATAAATGGAAAAAATGCAGGGCATGGGATTGCAGCACTTGCCCGAAATGCAGTAGACGCCTTAACTTGTCCGCTGAAACCGGCAGGTTTTCAGGGTCGATACCAACCAGTTGGTCTATCGCTTTAGCCGCCGCCAAATGATGACTGACCGGGCAGATGCCGCATAAACGCTGCACTAAAACCGGCAATTCCCAATAAGGACGGCCTTGGATAAAGCGTTCAAAGCCGCGAAATTCAACGATATGCAATCTGGCTTGTTGGACTTTATTGTCCGCATCCAGCAATAACGTGACTTTGCCGTGGCCTTCAACGCGTGAAACGGGATCAACGACTACGCGTTTTAAACTGTCCCGGTTTTCGGCTGTTTCTAAATGTTCGTACATGGTTTTTTCTCGTATTTTGTAGGTTGGGTTAGCGGTAGCGTAACCCAACACATCGAAGGCAATTGTCGGGTTACGCTATCACTAACCCGACCTACGCAACATATTAAATTCGCTCAATCGTAATGCACCAGCTCGTAAGGTAATGACGGCTCACGCCCTTCAATCAAATCGGTCAAAAATTTCCAGAACACGTCTGCCGATGGCGGACAGCCGGGCAGGTAATAATCGATTTTGACGATTTCATGAATAGGATGCACTTGGTTCAGCAACAAGGGCAATTCTATGTCGCTGGGAATCTTCGGGTTCTCCACGCCGATGCCGTCCAGATAAGCTTCATTCAGGCATTCTTCCAGCGGGATATGATTGCGCATCGCCGGTAATCCGCCGTTAATTGCGCAAGCACCGACCGCCACCAGAATTTTGCAGTTGTTACGGAACTCGCGCAATACATGCACGTTTTCCGAATTACACACGCCGCCTTCAATCAAGCCTATATCGCAATTGGTGCAATGTTCTATGTCGGTGATCGGCGATCGGTCGAACTCGACCACTTCAGCCAGTTGCAGCATCCGTTCGTCTATATCTAAAAATGACATGTGACAGCCGAAACAGCCGGCCAGCGAGGTTGTCGCTACTCTAATTTTATTCGCCATGTTTAATATTCTCCGTGCCGACTGCCATGGATGGCGGAAGTGCCGCAACCGGTCGGGAACCGGATGCGGCTAAAGCTACTTGATCGATTTGTTTGTGATCGTAAATGCGCTCGCCAATCGGTACCTGATAACCGGTGCGCTTAACCAACAGTGCGCCGGTTGGGCAAATGTGTACGGCTTGGTCTGATGCGTCAATATCGGTATCTTTCAACAAACCGCTTTTCGCATTAACAATCAAATGCTTGTGTATACCGCGCCCACTGATCGCGAACACGTCTTTACCGTCTTTTTCGTGGCTGGCGCGGACGCACAACGTACAAAAAATGCAGCGATTATGGTCAATCATCACTTCGGCATGGGAGGCGTCGACTTCCCGATCTGGATAGAATAACGGGAAATGATTGTCGAGCATGTTCAAATGGTAAGCGACAGCCTGCAGCTGGCAGTTGCCGGTTTTTTCGCACGACGGGCAAAAATGGTTGCCTTCGACAAACAGCATTTGGGTGATTTTCTTGCGGTCTTCAATCAGCTCTTCGGTCTCATTGAGTATGTCTTGCCCTTCCAATGCTGGAAAAGTACAAGCAGAGCAGTTGCGGCCGTTGACGTTGACCGTACACAGTTTGCAACTGCCATGCGGGGTGAATTCCGGCTGATGACACAAATGCGGAATATAAACACCGGCCGCCATCGCCGCATCCATGATGGTTTGCCCGTCTTCAAAAGGGATGATTTTACCGTCGATAGTAATAGTTTTACTCATGTTCATTCACCTCAATCTGAGCTAAGTGCGCTCCGGCATCGTCCCGATTCGCCATGCGCCGCGCAGTTTCCAGCGCTGCATCCAAATCAAACCCCGGTTCGTAACTGATTTCTTTTAATTTATTTTGGTACAAATCCGGGTAGCGTTCCAATGTGGTCAATATTGGGTTAGCCGCCGTTTGTCCAAGACCGCAATGGCTATAATTTTTCACCAGCTGGCACAATTCTTCCAATGCAACCACGTCGCCTGCCGAGCCGTGACCTTCGACAATCTTATCGAGTTGTTTTTGCAACAACGAAGTACCCACCCGGCACGGCGTACAAAATCCGCAGCTTTCATGGGCGAAAAAGTGTGCAAAATTATGCACCATGTCGAGGATGTTACGGCTGGTGTTAAAAATAATGAAAGAACCGCCGGTCGCCAAATCTTCAAATGCCAGTTTGCGCCCGAACTCCTGATTGGAAATAAAGGTGCCTGATGGCCCGCCGACCTGAACGCCTTGCACATTTTCCGCACCGCAGTCATTGAGAATAGTCTGGATAGTGGTGCCGAAAGGGTATTCGTAAATGCCGGGACGTGCGCAATCGCCGCTGATACTGAGAATTTTACTGCCGTTTGATTTTTCAGTGCCGATACGGGCAAACCAATCGCCGCCATTAACTGCAATAGCCGCTGCCGCCATAAACGTTTCGACGTTATTGACCACGGTCGGCTTGCCCAAATAACCCTGGGTGACCGGATAAGGCGGACGGTTGCGCGGAATACCGGCTTTGCCTTCAAGCGATTCGATCAGTGCGGACTCTTCGCCGCAAATGTAAGCGCCGGCGCCGAGGCAAATTTCTATATCAAAATCGAGACCTTCGCCCAAAATATCGTTGCCCAACAAACCGTTTTGACGGCGCTGAGCCAACATATTTTGCAGCTTGTCATATAAGTGCAAATATTCACCGCGCAAGTACACAAAACCCTGTTTAGCGCCAATAATCGCGGCGCAAACAGTCATGCCTTCAAAAACCTGATCGGCGTAAGTGTTTAATAAAACGCGGTCTTTAAAAGTGCCGGGTTCGCCTTCGTCGGCATTGCACACCACATAGCGCTGGGTTTCCGCTTCTTCGGCACAAAACTGCCATTTACTCGCTGTTTTAAATCCGGCGCCGCCCCGGCCGCGTAAACCTGATTGATTTATTTCTGCCAGCGTTTCCTTAATGCCGCGCCTAAAAACCGTCCTTAGCGCCGCACCTTGCTCAAGCGGCTGGTTCAACAGCAAACCGGATTTGAGGATATTGTCATCAACCTGGAATAACTCGCCAGGCCATTGCTCCAACGGTTTTTGTTGCTTGACCAATTCGGCGATTTTATCGCAGGCCGCACGATCCAAATGCGTCAAGGCGTGGCCGTTGACCAGGCCGGCAGGCCCTTGATCGCACATGCCGGTACAGGAGGTTTTATCCAAACTCACCAAGCCGTCCGCACTGACTTCGCCCACGGCAACGCCGAGCTTGCCTGCCAGATAAGCCAACAAATCTTTGCTGCCCAGCATGTGATCGGTGATGGAATCGCTGATTAACAGCTCATACTGGCCTCGGGGCGATAAATGAAAAAAACTGTAAAATTCAACAACGCCAATGATTTGCGTGCGGGGAATGCTGAGCAAGCTGGCTAACTGCCCTATCGCGTCCTCGGGGATATAATGATAATGGGATTGGATTTGCCTTAAAATCTGCAACAAATGCGTTGCCTGGTACTGGTTGTTGTCTATGATACCCTGAATAAATTGTTTCACTTTATCTCCCTGGCTTTATCTTCTTGGATGTTTGTGGATATGATATTAGCGAATGATTGCATTAAGGTTAATTAATGCCCTTACTGCGGCTAACTATATCCCACTACTTTAAATAAACCAATAATCAGGCGCAGTCTTTCCAATATCGACTAACAAACACATCATTTATGGCAAAAAAAACAACGCCTTTTAAACCGGCATTATCCTTTCCAAACCGCACTTTTGCTTACCTTTACAGCCAGGTCGAACAACAAAAGCAGGTTCTGCAGAAAATCCATGGGGTGTTGCCAGCGACATTAGCCCAACATGCATTGCATTGCGTTGTTCATGGCAAGAAACTGTTGGTTTACACCGATACGGCGGCCTGGGCATCGCAGCTGCGTTTTTATAACCGTGCCATTCTCGCCGCCATTGCGCCGGTAACCCGGGAACCTGTATCAATTATGCAGATTAAAATCAAAATGGGGGCGGATCAAACAGAGCCGCCCCCCAGTAGGAAACCGAATATCCCTTCGGCTGAAAAAATAGGGCTGATCCATAGCCACAGCCTGACGGTTGCAGATGGGCCATTGAAACTGGCATTGCTGAAACTAAGCACTACACTGAAAAAGCTGTCCGACGCCAGCCACTGACTTCAGCTAAAGCAAGCAGGGGCAGTGCCCCTTCGCCGGATTATGCCGCAGGCCTGAGTGTTTCTGCCGAACGCATAAACGAAATAGGCGCCATATTTTCTTCGTCAAAGGTAACCATTTCCCAGGCATCCTTATCATTTAGCAAAGCCCGGAGTAATTTATTGTTCAAGCCGTGGCCCGATTTATAACCGGTAAACTCGCCAATCAGGCTATGCCCCAATAGGTATAAATCGCCTATCGCATCAAGAATTTTATGCTTAACAAATTCGTCCGCATAACGCAGGCCGTCTTCATTGATGATTTTATTGTCATCAACCACAATGGCATTGTCGAGGCTTCCGCCCAATGCCAGATTATTTTCTTTTAACATTTCAATATCTTTCATAAAGCCGAAAGTCCTTGCCCTGCTCACTTCCTTGACAAAAGTAGTCGATGAAAAATCCATGGTCGCAGTTTTCACATGATCCTCAAAAACCGGATGTTCAAAATCGATGGTAAAGGTGACCTTGAAACCTTCAAAGGGGTCAAAAGAGGCCCATTTATCGTCTTCCTCAACCCGTATGCTGCGTTTGATGCGGATATATTGTTTCGGGCTGTCCTGTTCTTCAACCCCGGCAGACTGCAGCAAAAAAACAAAAGGCCCGGCACTGCCATCCATAATCGGCACCTCGGCGGCACTGACATCAATAATGGCATTGTCTATGCCTAACCCGGCAAAAGCCGACAACAAATGCTCTATCGTGGATATTTTCACATCACCGGCAACCAATGTGGTAGACAGCACCGTTTCACCCACATTTTCCGGCGTAGCCTCAATGGTCACCGGCTCATCCAAATCAACCCGACGAAACCGGATGCCTGTATCCGCCTCTGCCGGACGTAAAGTCAAATAAATTTTATCACCGGTATGTAAGCCTACGCCGGTCGCCCTGATTGTATTTTTTAAAGTTCGCTGTTTGATCATAAAATAAATTACGCGTAGGTCGAGTTAACAAATAGCGTAACCCGACAAATTAATGCCGCACTCATTGGCTCACGGTACATTTAGCGCCGTAAGCCAACCTGTCTAATCAGCTTGGCGCCTTAAAAAAGCAGGGATATCCAAATAATCTAAGTCCATGTCCTTTTTAGGTTGGGCTCCAAAACGCGTTTCCCTACCTTCGGTTTTGTTACGGATGACAGTCGGCTTATCCAGACCTTCGTAGCTGACGTCACCACCCACATTTTGATTGACAAACCCGGCAGTCGCCTTAGGCGCCATTTTAACCGCCCGTGACGGCAAACCCATCCCGGTAGCGACCACTGTGACTTTAATCTCGTCACCTAACTCAGGGTTGATCGACATGCCGATTTTGATCACCGCATCTTCCGAAGCGAATTCGTGGACAATATTACCGACTTCATCAAACTCGGCTATACCCATATCGGCTGCAGAAATATTGACCAGAATGCCGCGCGCGCCCTCTAAATTAATGTCTTCCAGTAACGGGCAGGCAATAGCTTTCTCGGCGGCTTCCCGCGCACGATACTCACCGCTGGCAGAACCTGTGCCCATAATCGCGGCGCCCATGCCGGTCATAACCGTCCTGACATCGGCAAAATCGACGTTAATCATGCCCGGGTGGACAATCAGTTCGGTAATGCCTTGCACCGCATCCAACAACACATCGTTTGCCGCCTTAAACGCATTGATCATGGACATATCATTGCCCAATACAGGCAACAATTTTTGGTTTGGAATAGTAATTAATGAGTCCACGTACTTTTCCAGTTCAGCGATGCCTTGCTCCGCCGTCGCCATTTTCTTTTTACCTTCAAATGAAAACGGCTTGGTCACCACTGCAACGGTCAAAATGCCCATGCTCCTGGCGATTTCAGCAATCACCGGAATTGCGCCGGTACCGGTACCCCCGCCCATGCCTGCGGTCAAGAAAACCATATCGGCACCTTGCAAAACTTCCCGGATACGGTCTTTATTTTCATCAGCGGCCATTCTGCCGACCTCAGGATTGGTGCCGGCCCCCAAGCCTTTCGTCAATTCGACGCCTAACTGAATAATGGTATCGATATCTAACTTTCTTAATGCCTGCGCATCAGTATTCGCACAAATAAACTCAACCCCCTCCACCAGGCTACCCACCATGTGACTGACCGCGTTGCCGCCGCCGCCGCCGACACCAATCACCTTGATGACGGCATGTTCGTTATTCATGTCCATTAATTCATATTTCATTGCCACTGCCCCTTATATACCCTTAGTTATCTTAAAAACTGTTAGAAATTACCCTGAAACCAATTTTTCATTCTTTCAAATACACTAGGTGCATCAGAATCAATGCTTCTGCCCATACCCTGATGTTCTTTGCCGTACATTAATAAACCGACCCCTGTCGAATGAATTGGATTTTTTACCACCTCGGTTAATCCTGTCACATTTTGCGGCCCCCCCATGCGCACCGGCATGTGGAAAATTTCTTCTGCCAAATCAATCAGCCCCATGACCTTTGAGCTTCCGCCCGTCAACACGACGCCAGCGGCAATTAACTCTTCAAAACCGCTGCGCCTTAATTCCGACTGCACCAACAGCATTAGCTCTTCGTAGCGCGGCTCAATAATTTCAGCCAAATTCTGTGTTGAAATCCTGCGCGGTGCCCTATCGCCGATACTGGGCACTTCAATAGTTTCATCGACATTGGCCAACTGTGTCAAAGCGCAGGCATATTTCCGCTTTATATCCTCGGCATTCATAGTCGGCGTACGCAAGGCCACCGCAATATCATTAGTGACCTGGTCACCCGCTATCGGAATCACAGCGGTATGCTTAATCGCCCCCTCGACAAAAATCGCAATATCGGTGGTGCCGCCGCCAATATCAATCAGGCAAACGCCCAATTCTTTTTCATCATCGGTCAACACCGAGTTACACGACGCCAATTGCTCCAGCACAATATCGTCGACTTCCAGACCGCAACGCCGGATGCACTTGACAATATTTTGTGAGGCACTGACACTGCCGGTAACCATGTGCACCTTGGCTTCCAAACGAATACCGGACATCCCGATAGGCTCTTTGATGCCTTCTTGAAGGTCAATCACAAACTCCTGCGGCAGTATATGCAAAATCTTTTGATCCGCCGGAATCGCTACCGCACGGGCCGAATCGATTACCCTGTCTATATCGTACTGCGTCACCTCTTTGTCTTTGATCGCCACAATGCCATGTGAATTAAGGCTTCTGATATGGCTCCCGGCAATGCCCGCATACACCGACCGGATCTGGCAGCCCGCCATCAACTCAGCCTCTTCAATAGCGCGCTGTATCGATTGCACGGTCGACTCCAAATTGACCACGACACCTTTTTTCAGACCGCGCGATGGTGTTGAGCCAATGCCTATTATTTCTATATTGCCGTCAATGCTAAGCTCACCAACAATAGCCGCGACTTTTGACGTACCAATGTCCAGCCCGACTATTAAATTACGCTCTGTTTTTTTCGCCATTTTGTTTACTCTGCATCACCTTTCGTAAGATTATCCATCTAGTTCATTTTTTCTGGCCGCTACAATTTTCCGCCAGTCGACAGCCCCGGCCTCAGGTTTCCATGAAACCGCATAACCGTTGGGATACCTCAAATCGACAATGGCCATTTGTTCAACCAGCTCCTGACCCAGCACATCCAGCGTTTTCAAGAACCGTTGTAATTTCTTCAGCTGCTCATTCCGCCCCAACAGTATTTCCAGCCCTGTGGTTAATTTAATCTTCCACGCCCATCGGTCATTGATCGTAAATTCCGCCATTCTCATCGACTGGTCGGCCAATGCGGTATTGACGCCTTTCATAATTTCCACCGTCTTCAGCTGTTGCAGCTCAGGCCCTTGCAATAACAATAAGTTGGCAAAAGGCTCCATATCCTTCGGCGTAATGATTTCACCCCGTGTACTGACCAGCCGTTGTTGACCCCAGCGCACATAAGGCCTTTTTTCGCGTATTTTTATATCAATCGCATCCGGCCAGACCCGGTTAACCGCAACCGTATCCACCCAAGTCAATTCCGAAACAGCCTGATGGATCGCCTGCATATCGGCATCAAAAAAACCGGCGGTCACCAAGGGCAGCAAAGCGGTCTTTATCTCATCCTTGCTAAGATACTGAAAAACCCCTTCAGTACGCACATATTTAATCGGGTTGCTGTTCACACCAAAACCGGCTGCCCAGACCAACCCCGCCAACAGCAATACGGTGATGATGGTTTTTAACACGGTCATCGGCCACTTACCGGAAACTGGTTTGCAAAATGCGCCAGACCAATTCCTCAAAATCGATGCCCGCCTGCTTGGCAGCCATCGGCACCAAACTGTGGTCAGTCATGCCGGGGACGGTGTTAACTTCAATCAACTGATACTGCCCCGCCTCATCAATAAACACATCCACCCGTCCCCAACCGCTAACGCCAACGACCTTGCAGGCGATGACCGCCAACTCTTTTAGCAACTGCTCTTGTTCCGCACTCAGGCCGCAGGGGCAATGATATTGCGTCGTGGTCGCCTGATATTTAGCTTCGTAATCATAAAACGCATTCGGTGTTTCCAGACGTATAACCGGCAATGCCGCGCCATCCAATACCCCGACCGTATATTCCTTACCGCTAACCCAAGCTTCCGCATAAACATCACAGCCGTAATTCGCCGCCACCGTAAAAGCCTGCTGCAACTCTTCGCGATTACCGGCCTTGCTCATGCCGATACTGGAACCTTCCTGCGCCGGTTTAACGATGACCGGAAAATCCAGCTTGGCTATGCAGGCATCGACATCAGACTCGTTTTCCAACAAATACCATGTGGGCGTAACCAGACCGTAACCCTGCCAGCACAACTTGGTGCGCAGCTTATCCATAGTCAACGCCGAGGCCATCACGCCGCTACCGGTATAGGGTATGCCCAATACGTCCAACACGCCTTGCAACACGCCATCTTCGCCGCCGCGCCCGTGGATAATATTAAACACCCGGTCGACCTTCAAACCCGCTAAGGCCTCAATCGGACTGCCAACAACATCAACTGCAAGCGCATCAACGCCCCTATTTTTTAAAGCCTGATAAACCGCCGCACCGCTCCTTAACGATACCTCACGCTCCGCCGCTGAACCGCCCATCATGACCGCGACCCGGCCAAATTGTTGCGGATTTTCACCGACCATACACACCTCAGTCTGCAAGACTACCCCCTGCTGTTGTTCCACTTTATCCTGTACATAATAAATAAGCGCTTCAATATCGCTAGCCGTTGCCTTGCCGGTATTGACAATAAAATTTGCATGTTTTTCCGACACGCAAGCACCGCCTATCGCATAGCCTTTTAAACCGCTTTGTTCGATCAGCCGCGCCGCATAATCGCCGTCCGGATTTTTAAAGACCGAACCGCAACTCGGCTGATTGGTCGGTTGCGTCGCGCCGCGTTTTTCCAACAAACCTTTGATTTTCTGCTGGCTCGCTACGCTATCGCCTTGCGGCAAAGTCAAATAACAGGCCAGAAACCACTCGTTATCAAAGCCTTTTACTGAGCGGTAAGCCACATTAAAATCCTGCGGCAATCTCCGCGTCACCGTGCCCACCGCATCCAGCATATCCACGCTGCTCACGATAGCCCAGGTTTCGCCGCCAAAAGCCCCGGCATTCATCTTTAAAGCGCCGCCCATGGTGCCGGGTATGCCGGCCAAAAATTCAGCACCGACTAAACCGCGCTCCCCGCAAAACCGCGCCACATGGGCGCAAGGCACACCCGCTTCGACATAAACCGAGCCGTCATCGGCCACGCTCATTTCTTTTAAGCGGCCTTTGGTATTAATCACCGTACCGCGTATGCCGCCATCCCTGACCAATAAATTACTGCCCAACCCCATCCACAAGACCGGCTCAGACGTCGGCAATGCCTTGATAAAATCAATCAAATCCTGCCGATCATGCGGGATGTATAAACGATCGGCCAGACCACCCACGCGCCAACTGGTGTATTTGGCCAAGGGCTCATGCTCTAATAAACGACCCCGCTGCGGCTCCATGATCATTTAAAATTTTTGCCCTGCAACGCCTCGGCCAGCGATTGCGGCAATTGCGCGGCAATCTGCCCGACATTGCCCGCGCCCATAGTCAATAACACATCATCGGCTTTGACGATGCCCGCCAATAGCTGCGGCAACTCGTCCCAGTTTTCGACAAACACAGGGTCAACCTGCCCGCGTATGCGAATCGCCCGGCTTAATGCGCGGCCATCGGCACCGGGAATCTCCGTTTCGCCCGCCGCATAAACGTCCATTAAAATCAGCACATCAACAGAGGACAGCACTTGTACGAAATCCTCGAACAAATCGCGGGTACGGGTATAACGGTGCGGCTGAAACACAATCACTTTGCGCCGCTCCGGCCAAGCCTGACGCAAGGCTTCCAAAGTCGCTGCAATCTCGCGCGGATGATGACCGTAATCATCAACCAAGGTCAGTTTGCCCGTACCAACCGGCAAATCGCCGTTAATCTGGAAACGTCTGCCTATGCCTTTAAACGCGCCCAGACTCCTGATAATCGCGGCATCATCAACTGCCAGCTTGGTGGCAACACTGATCGCCGCCAGCGCATTGAGCATGTTATGCCAGCCCGGCATATTCAAGGTGACCGTCAACGACGGATAATCGCCCTTACGGATGACCTCAAACGTGGTATTCATGCCTTGCTGTTTGATATTGACCGCGCGCACATCGGCATCTTCATGCACACCGTAGGTCATCACCGGCTTGGAGATGCCCGGCAAAATCGCCCTGACGCCTTCATCATCGAGGCACATCACTGCCAAGCCGTAAAAAGGCAAATGATGCAAAAACTCGGTAAAAGTGTCTTTTAAACGCTGAAAACTACCTTCATAAGTCGCCATGTGATCTTGGTCGATATTGGTGACTATCGCCATCATCGGCTGTAAATACAAAAATGACGCATCACTTTCATCAGCTTCAGCAACCAAATATTGACCCAAACCTAATCGGGCATTACTGCCGGCACTGTTCAGACGACCGCCAATGACAAAAGTCGGATCAAGGCCGCCTTCAGCCAAAATACTCGCGGTCAAACTGGTGGTGGTGGTTTTGCCGTGGGTTCCGGCAACCGCAATGCCGAAACGAAAACGCATCAACTCAGCCAGCATTTCCGCGCGCGGAATAACCGGTATCTTTTGCAGATAAGCCTCGTCAATTTCCGCATTGCTGCGGTCAATGGCGCTGGACGCCACCACCACATCGACAGCGGCTATATTTTCCCGTTTATGGCCGATATTGATGGCCACGCCCAACCCGGCCAACCGCTGCGTCACCGCACTTTCTTTGATGTCCGAACCTGAAACTTGATAACCCAGGTTCGACAACACCTCGGCAATGCCGCTCATGCCGGTGCCGCCGACACCGACAAAATGTATCCGGTCGATATTGCCTAAAGCCTGTGTCGGCAGTTGCTTGTTCGGACGGTTCATAATCCCGCCTCCGTGCTGCATACAGCCGCAACGATGTCCGTTGCATCCAGCCGTGCGTATTGTTTTGCCGTGTTACTCATGACATCCCATTGTTTAATGACCTGTGTGATCTGTTCGACCAAGGTGCTAACCGTCAACTCTTTTTGCCTCAATAGCAGCCCCGCACCGGCATCGGTTAAATAGCGGGCATTGGCGGTTTGATGATCGTCAATCGCGTTCGGCAAGGGTATAAAAATAGCCGGAACGCCTGCCGCCGCCACTTCACTGATTGTCATCGCACCAGACCGGCAAATCACCAGATCGGCCCATTGATAAGCCGACGCCATATCTTCGATAAAAGCCTGAACGTCTGCCGCCACGCCTAATTGTTTATAGTGGCTATCGACCTGTTCCTGCATCGCCGCGCCGGTTTGGTGCTTAACCGCTACATCGCCGCCAAAAGCCGCAATCGCTTCCGGCACTATCTCATTCAACGCCTTGGCGCCTTGGCTGCCGCCGACAATTAACAGCCTAATCGGTGCATGAATTCCGAGGCGCTCAGCGTACTCAGTAAACGGCTTTCTCAGAGGATTGCCGGTAAATTGCGCGTTAATCTTGTTATTAAAACTGCCCGGAAACGCTTCCAACACCTGATTCGCCACACGCGCCAACAACCGGTTGGTGGTGCCGGGCACTCGGTTTTGCTCATGTATAACCAGAGGAATGCCCAATAATTTCGCCATCAGGCCGCCGGGGCCGGCAACAAAACCGCCCATGCCCAAGACCACGTCCGGCTTGCGTTGACGCAATATCTTTTCCGCTTGGCTGCAGGCTTTTAGTAACAACAACAGCGCCGTTATTTTCGACCACACCCCTTTGCCGCGCACACCGGCAACCGACAACCAATCGATGTCTATGCCCTGCTCTGGAATCACCCGGCTTTCCAAGCCTTTTTGTGTGCCCAGCCAGCTGACCTGCCAACCTTTTTCCTGCAGCGCTTGCGCAACTGCCAACGCAGGAAACACATGGCCGCCGGTGCCGCCCGCCATAATAATGATGCGCTTAGCCATAGCGCTGGCTCCTAGTACCTATGCGCTTCGCCCCTACAGTGCCAATATTGAGCGCAGCAACCTCATTTTGCACACGAAACAGCAATGCAACCGCACAGCACATGATAATCATGCTGCCGCCGCCATAACTCATTAACGGCAAGGTCAAGCCCTTGGTCGGCAAAATCCCCATATTAACGCCCATGTTGACAAAGGCCTGAAAACCAAACCAAATACCCAAGCCATAGGAAACAAATGCGGAAAACCGTTGTTCCGCCCGCTCAGCGGCCACACCAATTGCAAAAGTACGCCATGCCAATAGTGAAAATAAGCCAATAACGGTCACTACGCCGAACAACCCCAATTCTTCCCCGATCACTGAGAACAAAAAATCAGTGTGTGCTTCGGGCAAATAAAACAACTTTTGTATGCCGCTACCCAAGCCCACGCCCAGCCATTCGCCGCGCCCGAACGAGATCAGCGCCTGCACCAACTGAAAACCGCTGTTCAACGGGTCGGCCCAGGGATCCATAAAACTGGTCACCCGAACTAATCGATAAGGCGAAAAATAAACCAGCAACATGGCCAGGACGCCGATGACCGACAACAGCACGATGAACTGCAATAATCTCGCCCCGGCCAGAAACATAATACCCATGGCTATCATCAAAATAACTACGGCCGAACCAAAATCCGGCTCCAGCAGCAGCAACACACTCGCCACTGAAAACAGCCCCAATGGCTTGAGCAAACCATAAGCCGAATTTTGTACCGATTCCTGAAAGCGGGTGACATAACCGGCCATATAAATCACCGAAAAAAACTTGACCACTTCGGATACTTGTATGCGCATTCCGCCTACCGACAGCCAACGCGTACTACCGTTGACCTTGATACCAAGCCCGGGGATCAACACGATCACCAGTAACAACAAGCCCAACATAAACAACTTGGGGCCGCTTTGTTCCCAGACCCGCATCGGCACCATCAGGACGATGCCGCCAAAAAACAGACCCAAGCCAATATGTATCAGCTGCCTGAGCGGATAATACAAACCGTCATCAGCCATTTTTATGCCCAAATGCAATGACGCCGATGCCACCATCACATAGCCCATCAGCAATAAACTGGCGCTGACAACCAATAATACGGGATCAAAATGGAACACGGGTGCCCGACTGCGTGAGGCTCTCCTGGTTACCCTTTCTGCGGGTTGTTCGCTCATATAAGCGCCACTGATGACGGATACATAACGCCGGAACCGTCAACCAAGGCCAGCACTGCTTTGGTGAATTTGTCGCCTCTATCCTGATAATTTTTATATTGGTCCAGACTGGCACAGGCGGGGGACAGCAACACACTCTCGCCGACATCGGCCAGTCCTGCGGCAATCTGTACCGCCTGCATCATGTTGTCTGCCGAATAAACCGGTACGCAACCGTTCAGCGCCTGCTTAATCAGACCAGCATCTTTGCCCATCAGCACCACACTTTTGGCTTTTTCCTTAATGGCTGGCGTCAATTCGTTCATGTCGGCGCCTTTGGCATCGCCACCGGCAATCAACACCACCTTGCGCGCATAACCTTGTAACGCGGCGACACAAGCACCGATATTGGTAGCCTTTGAATCGTTAACCCAGGTGACACCGCGTATTTCTGCAACACGCTGCATCCGATGGCTCAAGCCTTTGAATTTGCGCAGGGCAGCACACATAGTCTGTGCATCCAAGCCTATTGACGTGCCCAATGCCAATGCAACCAAAGCATTGGCCGCATTGTGCCTGCCCTCAAGCGGCAATTCAGCCAACGGCATCAGCGGCGATTCGTTGTACATCAAATATTCTGTCCCATCCTGCTCGGCAAGATAAAAATCGGCTGTGTTGTTAATCGAGAAAGTGAGCATTTTCCTGCTATCACAGCGCATCGCAGAGACAACCGGATCATCGGCATTAATGACCATGACGCCATCGCCTCTAAAAACCCTTTGTTTTTGCCGTGCGTAATCGGCCAAATCAGCATGCCTGTCCAAATGGTCGGCGCTGATATTAAGCACTGTCGCCGCCGCCGCGTTCAAGGCCGAGGTGCGTTCCAACTGAAAGCTTGATAATTCCAGCACATAAAATTGCGCTTTTAACGCCAGCAAATCCAAGGCGGGTGTGCCCAAATTGCCGCCCACGCCGACCGCAATCCCTGCCGCTTTTACCATTTCGCCAAGCATGGTGGTCACCGTGCTTTTTCCATTAGACCCGGTGATCGCGACGATAGGCGCATCGGTAGAACAAGCAAACAGGTCAATATCGCTGACTATCCTCGCGCCGTTGGCAATCGCTTTAATAATCGCCCGCTCATCCAACGACACCCCGGGGCTGACCACCAAATGCGTCGCCACTTGAAAAGCCGCCTCGTCAAAACCGCCGGTAAATACCGGTGTATCGGGCATTTGTTGGAAAAACTCCTCCATCATCGGCGGCTTGTCGCGGCTATCGATGATGGCGAATTTAAAGCCCAAGCCATGCCAATAACGCGCCACCGAAATGCCGGTATTGCCCAACCCCACCACCAAAATCTTGGACGCTTGCGGGTCTAAGCCAAAATGCTTGCTCAATAATGCGGTAATTGCTGCGCCGTCCATGTCTTATCTCAATTTCAAGGTCGCCAGACCAATCAGCACCAAAATAACGGTGATAATCCAGAACCGCACAATAACGCGGGGTTCGGGCCAGCCTTTTAATTCAAAATGATGGTGGATCGGCGCCATGCGGAAAACGCGCTTCCCGGTCAACTTGAACGAAGCCACCTGTATCATCACCGACAGCGTTTCCATGACGAAAACGCCACCCATAATCATCAACACAATTTCCTGCCTGACCAGCACCGCCAACACGCCCAAAGCGCCGCCCAGCGCCAGTGCGCCAACATCGCCCATGAACACCATTGCGGGATAGGCGTTAAACCACAAAAAGCCCAAGCCGGCACCGACCAAGGCCGCACAAAACACGATCAACTCGCCGGAATTGGGCAAATAAGGTATCGCCAAATATTGCGAGAACGTCACATGGCCGGATAAATAAGCAAAAATGCCAAGACCTGTCGCCACCATCACCGTCGGCATGATGGCCAAGCCATCCAAACCGTCAGTCAGGTTGACCGCGTTGCTAGTGCCGACAATGACAAAATAAGTCAGCACAATGTACATCCAACCCAAGTCCAACATGACATCCTTAAAAAACGGCACGATCAATTGGGTTTCCGCCGGTAATATTGCGGTTTTATACAAAAAAACCGCCGCTGTTAAACCGATAGCCGATTGCCAGGCATATTTGGCCCGGGCCGACAAACCGTCGCTGTTGCCTTTGACCACTTTTCGGTAATCGTCGACAAAACCGACAATGCCATAACCCAAAGTCACCAATAAGATGACCCAGATATAGCGGTTGTTTAAATCCGCCCATAACAGCGTGCTAATGGCAATGGCCACCAAAATCAAAGTTCCGCCCATCGTTGGCGTCCCTTTCTTCTCGTAGTGCGACTGCGGGCCCAGCTCGCGGATACTTTGGCCGATGTTGTTGCGGCTTAGCTTCCGTATCATCACAGGCCCTATCACAAACGAAATGATCAACGACGTTAAAGCGCCAAGAATGGCGCGGAAAGTCAGGTACTGAAACACCCTGAAACCGCTGTCAAAGCTCATTAAATAATCGGCAAAATAAAGTAACATCTGTTATATCCTGAAGCTGTCAACCAGTGCGGCCACTACATTTTCCATGCGCTGAGCCCTTGATCCTTTGACCAAAATCGCTTCATCACCTTTAAGTTCCTGCTTTAACACAGCAATCAGTTCATCCTGGCTGTCGAAAAAACGGCCTCCCTGACCGAAAGCCTTGACCGCATAGCGGGCATCGGCGCCGGTCGCCAGAAGGCGCTCGACACCGCTAGTTTTAATCAGTTCGCCGATGTCTTCATGCATTTTGGTGCTATCAACCCCCAGCTCGCCAAAGGCGCCTAACACCAACCAACGCTGACCTGTGCAGTTAGCCAGCACGTCCAGCGCCGCTTTTAACGACGCTGAATTGGCGTTATAGGTATCGTCGATCACGATATTGCCCAGACGGCCAAGCAACGGCTGCAAGCGCCCGGTCACCGGCGTTACGCTTTCCAGCCCTTGTTTAATCTGTTGCAAATCTATACCCAAGGCCAGACAGGCAGCGGCCGCAGCCAAGGCGTTAAGCACATTATGCCGACCAGCCAATTTTAATTTTATGTTCGTTCCGTCGGCATCGCTGACCAAATCAAACGCCGTGGCGAAGGCGTTATCAATAATCGCTGTACTTACCGAATGCGCAGTTACACTGGCATCTTCATCGAAACCAAACGACGTAATTTTTCTTGCTCCTGC
The DNA here is from genome assembly GCA_030684815.1 of Methylobacter sp. Classification (GTDB taxonomy): domain Bacteria; phylum Pseudomonadota; class Gammaproteobacteria; order Methylococcales; family Methylomonadaceae; genus Methylobacter_A. The sequence continues at coordinate 39,955 of JAUXXQ010000017.1, forward strand.
CACCGATGTCCAGTAATCGAAATAGACGTCATCGCGATTAAGCACTGCCACACCATCCGGCTTAAGCGTCTGGATGATTTCCCCTTTCGCTTTAGAAACGCCGTCAACGCTACCGAAACCTTCTATATGGGCAGGCCCTACATTGGTGATCATCACCACATCGGCCTGCGCATAGCGGCTGGTAAATTCAATCTCACCCGCATGGTTTGCGCCCATCTCGATGACGGCATAGCGGTGTTGCTCATTCAAGCGCAACAAGGTTAAAGGCACACCGATGTCATTGTTCAGGTTACCTTGGGTAAACAGCGTATTGCCATTAATGGCCAAGATTGCGGCGACCATTTCCTTGACCGTGGTTTTGCCGTTACTGCCGGTAATACCGACCACCGATACCGGCGCTTTTTTACGCCAGGCTCCTGCCAATTCAGCCAGAGCCAAGCGCGTATCGCTGACCACGATATGTGGCATACTTACCGCAACGCCTTTATGCACGATAGCCGCAGCAGCTCCCGCCTGCTCTGCTTTAGCGACAAAATCATTGCCGTCGAAATTGTGGCCTTTGATCGCCACATAAAGCTGCCCCGGCTTTATTGCCCGCGTGTCTATGCTGACAGCTTCGATTTCAACATCAGCACCAATCAGCTGCCCCTGTACACAGGCCGCGATTTCACTCAGCAGCATCTTCATTGCTGACCGCGCTTGCGCAATGCGTCTATCACCACTTGCCTATCGCTAAAGGGCAGTTTGACACCCTTAATATCCTGATATTGCTCGTGACCTTTACCCGCAATCACAATGCAATCATTTTTAGCCGCACTTGCCACCACTTTTTGTATCGCCTGTTCTCTGTTTTGAATGACTTCAATTTTAGCGCGGCCACAACCGGCTAAAATATCGTTGACTATATCCAGTCCGTTTTCGTAACGCGGGTTGTCATCGGTAATCACCACATGATCCGCCCACTGTTCTGCTATTTTGCCCATCAGCGCGCGCTTGCCGGTATCCCTGTTGCCGCCACAACCAAAAACCACCCATAAAGCTTGCGCACAATGTTTACGCAAGCTGGATAAAACCTTGTCCAAAGCATCGGGGCTATGGGCGTAATCGACAAAAATCAGCGGCTCACCTTCGCTGCCGAAGCGTTCCATGCGACCATCAACCGGCTGAAGATTGACCAGCCTTTCAACAGCCTCAGCCAGCGAAATCCCCATCGCCAGCATCACCGTCAGCACGGCCAGCACATTCTCGATATTAAAATCGCCGTAAAGCGGCACATGCACCCGCTGAACTTCGCCTTTCCAACTGACATCAAAGGCCATGCCATTGGCTTTATGGGCTATATTTGCTGCACTAACACACTCGCCCGAAGCGGCACTTTTGCCTTTAACGCTAAATTGCCAAAGCCGCACCGATTCAGGTACGGCAGCAATAATCTGCGCGCTGTAATCGTCATCTAAATTGACGACCGCAAAAACTAAGTCCGGCATTTTCAATAACGCCAACTTAGCCTGTAGATAGGCTTCCATGGTGACGTGATAATCCAAATGGTCGCGGCTGATATTGGTGAACACCGCGCCGGTAAACGCCACCGCATTGACCCGGCCTTGCGCCAAGCCGTGCGAGGACACTTCCATGGCCACCGTGCGTTTTTTAGCCTGTAATAATTGCGCCAATATTTTTTGGGTTGCCAGCGCATCGGGCGTGGTATTCAGCGTAGTGTTAAGCGCCCCCCATTCACCCCAACCCAGCGTACCGATAATGCCGCAATCATCCAGCACTTGACTCAAAAACTGACTGCACGAAGTTTTGCCATTAGTGCCGGTAATGCCGATAACCGCCAATGACTGAGACGGATCGCCATAAAAACGCGCCGCCAAGTCGCCTAGTTTTAGACCCAGATTATCCACAGCAATCATCGGCACAAGCACTGATTTATTGCTTTGCCAGCTTTCCGCCAACTCCTGCCCGTTATTATCCGGATCGAAAATCACCGCACAGGCGCCCTTATTAATAGCCTGTCCGACATGCACTAAGCCATGCTGTAGGGCACCGGCCAAGGCAATAAAGACATCACCGTTAACGACCTCACGGCTATCCAAGGCTAAACCAGTAATCGGCCTGTCAACAGATTCTGAACACGAGACCAACTCGCTTAACCGTAACAGTCCCATCGGCATATTACAAACCTTGACGCGTCAATAAAACCGGCATGTTATCTTGCTGGTCAGGCGCCACTTCCAACACCCTTAAAGCCCCCGCCATCACCTTAGAAAACACCGGTGCCGAGACAATACCTCCATAATATTGGCCTGCAGAGGGCTCATCAATCATGACCACGACAATCAGGCGCGGATTCTTTGCCGGTGCCAGACCCGCAAAGACTGAAAAATAACTTTTCTCAACATAGCCGCCGGCACCGGCTTTTTTTACTGTCCCGGTTTTACCCGCAGCGCTGTAGCCATCGACTCTAGCCTCGTAAGCCGTACCGTCCTTCATCAGCACCGTTTCCATCATGGCCCTGACCCTTTTCGCCGTTTTAGCCGAAAACACCCGTTGCTGGTCGACATCTTCATCCCGTTTCAACACGCTGACCGAATGCAAAATGCCATTGTCGGCCAAAGCGGTATAAGCCCTTGCCAACTGCAAGGCGGAGGCGCTCAAGCCATAACCGAACGACAGCGTCGCCCTATCAAAGTCACGCCAACGTTGATAATCCAGCAAACTGCCATTAGCTTCGCCGGGGAAACCGGAACCTGCCGCAACACCGAAACCCAATTTATTGTAAATGCCCCAAAAATATTCCGGCGGCATTTTCAAAGCCATCTCGCTGACCGCGACATTACTGGATTTTTTCAACACTCCGGTTAAATCCAGCGTGCCGTAATTATGCACGTCCTTAACCAAATGCCTGCCAACAGCGAGAGTGCCATGCGTTTCAAACATATCATTCGGCTTAATATAGCCGCCGTCCAAAGCCGCAGCGACAACAAACGGTTTGACCGTTGAACCTGGTTCGAAAACATCGGTTAGCGCCCTGTTCCTGTACAGGCTTTCTTTTAAACCCTTTCTGGTATTCGGGTTGAATGACGGTTGATTCACTGCCGCCAACACTTCCCCGCTCTTGGCATCTAACACCACTAGCGCCGCTGATTTCGCCTTGTGCTGATTAAAGGCCAGTTGTAACTCCCGATACGCCAAATATTGGATACGCTGATCAATGCTGAGCTCCAGGTTCCTGCCGGCAACGGGTTCTTTTATATTCTCCACATCTTCAATAATGCGGCGTTGGCCATCCCTGATAACGCGTTTACTGCCGGGAACACCTTTCAATAGCCGCTCATATCCCGCTTCAAGTCCAGCCTGGCCGACATCGTCAATATCAGTGAAACCCACCAAGTGCGCCGACACGTCCCCTGTCGGATAAAAACGCTTGAATGCCCGCTCAAAATAAACGCCGGCAAGCTTCAAGGCCTTTAACTGATCGGCAAGCACCGGGCTCACCTGGCGGGCAATATAAGCAAACTGCCTATGCGTATCAGCCTTAACCAGATCATTAATCTTGCCCTTCGGTAAATTCAGCAGTTTTTCCATTTGCCTGATTTCATTATTTTTTGTCGGATCAAGCTCGTGCGGATTCATCCAAATAGACTCAACCGGCGTACTGATTGCCAGCGGCGCGCCATTCCTATCCTTAACCATGCCCCGGTAAGCCGAAATAGACACATCACTGACATGCCGCATATCGCCCTGATCCTTCAGGAACTGCTTGTTCAACACCTGCAAATCAAGCGCACGGCCAACCAAAATAGCCATGCAAGCCATTATAAAAATAACGACCACTCTCCTGCGGCCTGAAAAATCACCACCCGGAATGCTGTCCCTGTTTTTTTCTTGAAAACGTATCATTTACGGCTTTATATAAATAATTTTTTCCCGTACCGGCATAACTAGTTTCAGTTGCCCGCGCGCCACCTGTTCCACCCGATTTTGTTCCGCCAAAGTTGTCAGCTCCAGCTGCAGCTGCCCCCACTCCACTTCATATTGATCCAGCGCCCTTTCCTGCTTTTGGATTTCAATAAAGATCAACCGGGAATGGTATTTACTGTAAATCACAGCTAAAGCCGATGCCAGCAACACCAATATTAGCCCGCCTAGACCTAAATAACGACTGGTTGCCACTTATATCCTCTCAGCTACCCGCATCACTGCGCTGCGTGCCCGTGGATTCTGCGCGGTTTCTTGCGCCCCCGCTTTCAGCGCTTTACCGGCTGGCTTCAAAATACCCTTGGCTATATCGACTTCTTTAATAGGCAACTTACCCGGATTGTATTTGGCACCGGACTCGGATCTGATAAAACGCTTGACCATTCTGTCTTCCAATGAATGGAAAGAAATGACCACCATACGCCCACCGGACGCCAATACCCGGGCGGACTGTTGTAAAACGGCCTTTAGCTCGTCCAATTCACTATTGATTTCAATACGGATTGCCTGAAAACTGCGGGTTGCCGGATGCTTGTGCTTCTCTTTGGCCGGCACGGCATCTTCAATTAGCTTGGCCAATGCCCTAGTGGTGCAAATTGGCATTTCAACTCGTCTTTCAACAATTGCGCGCGCTATACGCCGCGCAAAGCGTTCCTCGCCATATTCAAATAAAACCTTGACCAACTCCTTTTCATCAACACTGGCCAACCACTGTTCGGCAGTAAGGCCTGCCGTACCATCCATGCGCATGTCCAACGGCCCGTCGCGCAAAAAACTAAAACCTCTTTCCGAATTGTCCAGTTGCGGCGAAGACACGCCCAAATCCATTAACACACCATCAATTTTTCCAACCAAACCTTCCGTTGCAACCACATTTTCCAGTTCAGAAAAACAACAATGCTTCAGTTTAAAACGCTTATCTTTCAGCATCCCCTGCGCATAAGCAGAATCCACTGCATCCAAGTCCCGGTCAAAAGCCAATAAGCGCCCGGATGCGCCCAATAAATCCAAAATCCCCTGACTATGGCCACCCCGACCAAACGTACAATCCAGATAAATACCGTCTTTTTTAATCGCCAACTGTTGCAACGCTTCTGCAAACATAACGGGCAAATGTTCCACTAACAAATCTCCCGTATTAAAAGGATAAAGACCCTAAATCTTCCAGCCCTTCATTATCATCACCATCCAGCCATTCACTTTCCTTGGCCGCCCACGCACTTTCATTCCATATCTCAAATTTATTGAGCTGCCCAATCAGGACAACTTTCCTATCTATACTGGCAAATGTCCTGAGTTTTTCCGGTAGCAATAAACGGCCTTGCGCGTCCATATCACATTCTGACGCATTACCGATAACAAACCGCCTTAACTTACCGGCCATTTTATTTAAAGTGGGTAACTTGATGATCGTCTGTTCAAGCTTTTCCCACTCAGGCAGTGGATAAAGCCATAAACAACCATTCTCGCCAACACACCGTTCATTGACCGCCACCGTTACAACCATCTGACACTCACAACAATCCTGTAACTCCTCCCGATACCGGGTTGGGATAGCAAGACGCCCCTTGCTGTCTAAACTGATTGAACTGATGCCCCGAAACAAGACTTACCCCAATTACCCCAAAAAACCATTTCCCCCCACTTTCCGCCACTTGTGTCCACTATAGATTTCAAATAACACCTAGTCAAGGATGATTTCGCGTTACATTCTTTCATTTTCGACAACGACTTATAATCCAATCATGACGGGACACAACCCTACGCAACATAAAAAAATAATTTCTATTTTTTATCAATAGAGTGCGCAATATTAATGCGAAAACACTTTAAATATTAGACTGCCGGAAGCACTTATTTTTTTTTGGGGAAAATGAGAACTGACGCAAAAACCCCACAGACATAATTACCGTATTTTTTTTATGACTTTTTATTAGATGGGCAACAAATACAAGGATATTTAATGGATAAAGCATCAAGACAGACACTTGTTTTAGGTGTGCGGAACCACCCAGTGCAGGGGGAAAACATCAAGGAAAGAAAGAGTCGGCCTATAAGCCGGGTTTTGTCGAGAACAGTCATTCATCTAGGCTGCAAGTCACCCTGCAGCTCAAGCAATCTACCCAGGAACCGCGCGGGCCACGCGTCTGTCCCTCTATTTGATCTTGCTCCGGGTGGGGTTTACCCTGCCACACCTGTTACCAGTTGCGCGGTGCGCTCTTACCGCACCTTTTCACCCTTACCGGCCACCTAAGCGACAGGCGGTATATTTTCTGCGGCACTTTCCGTAGGCTCACGCCTCCCAGGCGTTACCTGGCACCCTGCCCAGTGGAGCCCGGACTTTCCTCCATCTTATCTTGCGATAAAACAGCGACTGCTCAGCCGACTCTTTCAGCGCCCAGTGTAGCACATGTTCGCAGCACTATGATACGTGCAAGCAAAAGTTAGACCAGAACCTTGCGCTGAAAGCGTTAACATAAAAACTACGCCTCTTTCGTTTTTTCCATAGATAACGCCGTTTGATACAACAGCTTTTTCCTGACACCGGTGATTTCCACTGCCAGGGCAACGGCGGTTTTAATCGAGCATTCCGCCAACAAAATACGTAATATTTTTTGCTGTTCGGGCGTAATGTCCTGCTGTTGCTTATCAATAGTGGCGCCATCAACCAGCACCACAAACTCACCTTTGCGCATGTTGGCGTCTTGCCCAACTAACTGCAGCATGTCAGCCAGACTGCCTTTGACAATGGTTTCATGTAACTTGGTCAATTCCCGGGCAATGACGATTTGCCGATCCAGCGGCAATACTTCCGCCATGTCCTGCAGCGATGCCAGAATCCGGTGACTGGATTCGTAAAACACCCAAGTGGTCGGGCACAGCAAACGTTCGCTAAAAAATGCCAGGCGCGCTGAAGACGTCCTCGGTGAAAAACCTGCAAAGCTAAACTGCGTCACCGGCAAACCCGCTGCCGACAACGCCGCAATCAGCGCACAGGCACCCGGTATCGGCACCACATCGATACCCGCCTCCCGCACCAACTTGACCAACGGCATCCCGGGATCGCTTAACAGCGGCGTTCCGGCGTCGGAAACCAGTGCAATCGACAAACCTTCCCGCAGCTTTTCCAACAATCCCGCTGCGGCCTTGTCTTCATTATGCTGATGCAATGAAATCAGTTTGTTGTTAATGCCGTAATGCTGCAGCAGCATTTTTACATGCCGGGTATCTTCGGCGGCAATCAAATCGACTTGTTTTAAGGTTTCGACCGCCCTGAAACTCATATCGGCTAAATTACCTATCGGCGTGGCAACAACGTATAATTTGCCGCATTCACTTGACATCCAACACTCTCACTTGAAATCTGATAAAAAAATGCGCCCCAACTATAAGCCGCCATTATTATGTGCCCTGCTACCCAGCCTGTTGTTTTTGGCCGGTTGCGCAGCCAAACCTGTCAGCAAGGACTTGCCTAAACAAGAGGCCTTGCCCAAGCAAGAGACCTTGGTCACACAGCCATTAATCAGCAACGGCAAACCGGAACAACAAGTCGAATTATACCAGCAACCTGTACCGCCAAGGTCCGCAGAACAAAATCAGCAACGCCTGCAAGCCGTCGACACACTGATTCAAGCAGGCGATGGCAATGCCGCAAAACAGGTTGCCGACCTGATCAGCCCTGCCGAATTGTCGCCCGAACAGCGCGGCCAACTGGCCATCCTTTATGCGCAAATACTGCTCAGTTTTGGCGAGGCCGAGCAGGCGCTTGATAACCTATCACAGCTACAACCGCAGCAGCTGAACCCGGACAACCAAAGCAAATATTTTCAGGCGCAGGCCTTTGCCTATTCGTTAGCCGGCAACCTGCTGGACAGCGCCAAAGCCAGAATGGCATTACACCCGCTAATCAGCGCACCCGATCAACGGGAAAAAAACCAGGCCGCCATTCTTGAAGCCTTGCACCTGCTGCCCGACCCCGAGCTGCAAACTGACCAAACCGACGAGGTGGCCGGTTGGCTATCTTTGGCCAATATTTTAAAATCCCTCAATCAGCTTGATTTTAATGAGAAAATCAGCCAATGGCGCACCATTTTCCCGACCCATCCGGCCGACTTGCGCTTTTTAAACAGCTCGAATGACACTCTCGAAATCACCTCGTCGCCAATCAAATCCATCGCACTGTTACTGCCCAAATCAGGCGCTTTCGCCCAGGCCGGCAACGCCATCCGCGCAGGCTTCATGGCCGCTTACACCCATGCCGACAATATCCATAAACCGTCCATCCGCTTTTACGACAGCGAACAAACACAGCCCCAGACACTCTACGACCAAGCGCTTGCCGAAGGCGCGCAATTGATCATCGGCCCGCTGGCTAAAGAGCAAATACAAATTTTAGCCGACAGCGTTAATTTCGAGGTGCCTGTGCTGGCGCTGAACCACGTCCCCGGCCTGCAAAGGCACCAGCTCTACCAGTTCAGCCTCAGCCCGCTTGATGATACCGAGCAAATCACTGAAAAAGCCTGGGAAGACGGCCATGAAAAAGTGCTGTTGCTGGTTCCCGACAACGCGCCCGGCCAACGCATCACCACTTATCTGACCGAAAACTGGGAAAACCACAATGGCCACATACTGGAAATGCAAACCTACAACTCCAAGGCAACCGACTTTTCAGCACCGATTCAAAAGCTGTTAAATCTGGATGAAAGCGAACAGCGTTACCAAAAAATCCTGAGCCTGATACCGACCGCGCACTATACCCCGAGAAAACGGCAAGATGCCGACGCCATTTTGCTCAGCGCCCACAGCGCCGAGGCACGTTTGATCAACCCACAGTTACAGCGCTATCAGGCTGGCGACCTGCCCGTTTACGCGTTGCCCAGCGTTTACAGCGGCCAAATCGACGCCGTACAGGATGCCCGTCTCGACAAAATAACCTTTTGCGACACGCCCTGGTTATTTGACCTAGCCTATCCCGGCGATCTTAGTATGGCCGCATTAGCCGAAACCTGGAGCCAATTCCCCAGCTCGTATTTGCGCCTGATCGCCATGGGCATTGATGCCTACAAACTGGCGACACGGCTGGACACTCTCGACGCCAACCCTTACCCCGGCGCCACCGGAACCCTGTCACTCAGCACCGACCAACGCATCCAGCGCAAACTGGTCTGCGCCAAATTCAGCAACGGCCAGCCCGAACCCATCGGCATTCCACCCAACCCCATGCAACAACCCGCCGACCATGCTGTTTACTGAGCTCAAAGCCAAAGCCGCGCATTTGCTGCGCGGCGAAAGCGCCGAACAGCAAGCCCACAACTTCCTGATTAAGCAAGGATTGAAACCGGTATGCCGGAATTTCAGCTGCAAACAAGGCGAGCTGGATTTAATCATGACCGACCAACAAACGCTGGTCATCGTTGAAGTACGCTTCCGTAAAACCGACAAATACGGCAGCGCCGCCGAAAGCGTCACCCGCACCAAACAAGCCCGCATCATCGCCGCCACCCATATTTACCTTGCCACCCATAAAACCAAAGGCGCCATCCGCTTCGATGTCGTCGCCCTGTCCGGCAACGGCGACATCAATTGGATACAGAATGCGTTTTAAGGCGATTTCCTGAAAAAGACAGGCCAAAGCTACCGCCATCCCCCGCCCAACGCTTTATAAATATTTATTGTTGATATCCTTTGTTGTTTGGCCACATGGATTAATTCGATATTAGATTGCAGCGCACTCTGTTGCGCCAGAAGCACCTCCAAGTAGCTTGCCCTGGCATATTTATAGAGCTCTTTAGAGGTGTCAACCGACTGCTCCAACACCTCGCTTTGTTGTTTTTTTAACGTATTGACCTGTTGCAGGTTCTGAATGTTGGAGAGTTCATTTGCCACTTCAACATAGGCGTTCAAAATGGTTTTCTGATAGTTATACATTGCGGTCAACTGGTTTGCTTTTGCGGTGTTGAACTGTGCTTTCAATGCATTCATATTGATCAGCGGCGCAACTAAAGTCCCCATAACGGAATAGGCAATTGAGGCAGGCGACATAAATAAAAACTCGGGGTTGAATGCCTGAAAACCAAAACTTGCCGTAATGTTAAAATTCGGAAAAAATGCGGCTTTTGCCGCTTTCAGATCGAACTTGCTGGCCTCAATCTGGAATTCCGCTGCACGGACATCGGGGCGGTTTTCCAATAATTGCGAAGGCACACCCGCTGAAATTTGTTGCGGAACCCCGTTGAAAAAAACATTTTTTGCCCGTTCAATCGGTTGCGGATAGCGCCCTAACAGAAAATTAATTTTGTTTTCGGTTTCGGTCAGTTGTTGCAATACATTTATTTCCAACACCCGGGTATTGAGCAGTTGTGCGTTAAATTGCTGCACGGCCAATTCATTTGCCCGGCCGGCTTCTTTTTGCAGCTTAACGACATCCAGCGCCTCCTGTTGTTTCCGGATGGTCTGCCTGATAACGTCCAATTCATTATCCAGCGCCAGTAATTCATTATAGAAAATCGCAACATCGGCAACCAGATTTGAAATGACAAAATGAGTCCCTTCGATGCTTGACAGGTATTGCGAAATGGCTGACTTGCGCTGGTTACGTAACTTGCCCCAAACATCAACTTCCCACGATGACTGTAGGCCGACATAAATATCAGGCAAATTGACAGGGACGTTTTGGCCGGGGGTGATTTCGGTAGTCGCGTTACCCGCCCCGTCCATCGTGTAAAGCCCGAACCTGCGGACACCGCCGCCGACATTTAAACTGACTTGCGGCAACAACGCACCGTTTGCCAACTTCACGCTGGAGCGCGAAAGCTCGATGCGCTGCAACGCTATTTGCAAGTCAATATTGTTGGCGACCGCAGTGTCGATCAACTTTTGCAGCAGCGCATCGGTAAAATATTGCCGCCACTTGATGTCGGCAATGGTGGCACCGCTTTTCTGATTTTGGAAACTTAGCGGCATTTCCTTTTCGGGAATGGACACATTGGTATTGAGTGAGCATCCGCTGAAACTTATCAGCAAAAATGCAATGCGAAGGGAGCAATAAATTCTGGTCATCATCAGGCGTTAAATAGTTTCAGTGAATGGCGCTTCTTCTTTTTTTGGGCCGCGATGTTTTTCTGCAGCAGTGGCAAAGACCACATAGAGCCCCGGGATGACAATGACCCCGAAAATAGTGCCAAAAATCATCCCCCCTGCGGCTGCCGAGCCAATGGTGTTGTTGCCGATTTCCCCAGCCCCCGAAGCAAACATTAATGGGATAAGGCCGGCAACAAAGGCAAATGAAGTCATCAATATGGGCCGTAAGCGCAACACAGCCCCTTCAATTGCCGCTTCGAGCGGCTTTTTCCCCTCCCTATGTTTCAAGGTGGCGAATTCAATAATTAGAATGGCATTTTTACCGAGAATGCCGATTAGCATGATCATGGCTATTTGGGCATAAATATTGTTTTCCAAGCCCATAATCATCAGAAAAAACAAAGCCCCGAAGACGCCAACCGGCAGCGACAGAATCACCGCAAAAGGCAATAAAAAACTCTCGTATTGTGCGGCGAGCAACAAATAAACGAACACCAGGCAAATCACAAAAATATAGATGGCTTGATTGCCCGCATTAGCCTGGTCTCGTGATGAGCCGGCCCAATCGTAGCCAAAACCTTTCGGCAGTTTTTGTGCGGCCACGTCTTTGATTGCCGCAATGGCCTGCCCGCTGCTGTATCCAGGGGCAGGTTGCCCGTTGACCATGGCCGAGGTGTACATGTTGTAACGTGTCACCTGCTCCGGCCCATAGACTTTTTCAATGCGCAGAAAAGACGAAAACGCCACCATTTCCCCGGATTCATTTTTAATGTACAACTTCATCAGGTCATCAGGCTGCGCCCGATATTCGGGCAGTGCCTGCACCATGACCTTATACAGCTGACCAAAGCGGATAAAGTTGGTCGCATATTCACTGCCTATCAGTGTTTGCAAAGTGCTCATCGCGTTCTCGGCAGTGATGCCTTTTTGCGCGGCTTTATCGCCATCGATATGCAGCAGGAATTGCGGAAAACTCGCGTTGAAGGTGGTAAACGCATTGGCTATTTCAGGCCGCTTGTTCAGTTCTTCTACAAAGGCATCGGCCACTTTCTGAAATTGCGCCAGATTGCCCTCCCCGGTTTTGTCCAATACGCGCATTTCAAAGCCGCTTGAGTTGCCGTAACCCGGCACAGGCGGCGGGGTAAAAAACTCCACGCCGGCATCTTTGATATGCCGGGTTTTTTCTTCAAGCTCGCGGATAATTTCCTTGTCGGAGGCGGCTCTTTTATCCCAGTTTTTTAAGCTAATCAGATTCATGCCATAAACCGCGCCCGTGCCATCAGAAAGCACACTGAATCCTGCCAGACTGGAAACCGAAGTCACTCCGTCCAAGCCCGATGCGATACGTTGAACTTCATCCACTACTTTTTCGGTACGCTCAAGGGTCGCGCCTGACGGTGTGGTGATATTGGCATATATGGTTCCCTGATCCTCCTCGGGAATAAAGCCCGTAGGAACCTTAGTCCCGATTAAACCTGCTCCCACGGAAAATGCCAGCAATATCCCGAAAGTTATAAGCCTCCTGTTGGCTATTGCACCGAGCAGCCTTTTGTAGCTGCCTGATAATTTATTGTACCGGTTATTGAATCCCGCAAAGAAAAGCTGAAGTCCCGATTTTTTTTGCTGCTCATCATGATGACTTTTTTTAAGAAATAAGGCGCAAAGCGCAGGGGTCAATGTGAGTGCAGTGATGCCTGAAAGCACAATGGAAAAGGCCATAGTTAGAGAAAACTGCCGGTAAAATACCCCCACCGGGCCTTCCATAAAGGCTACCGGGAGAAAAACCGCCGACATCACCAGAGTGATCGCAACAATCGCCCCGCTGATTTCGCGCATGGCATGCTCCGTAGCGCGTTTCGGCCCCATGTGCGAATGCTCCATCTTGGCATGCACGGCCTCAATGACCACAATGGCGTTGTCCACGACGATACCAATGGCCAGCACCAGCGCAAACAGCGTGATCAGGTTGAGGGAAAAACCCATTAGCTGCATGAAGAAAAACGTGCCGACCAGCGATACCGGCACGGCAATAATGGGTATGATGGTGGAGCGGACATCCTGCAAAAATACAAACACCACCAAGGCAACCAACAGGAAGGCTTCCACTAACGTTTTAATGACTTCATGAATGGAGGCGTCCAAGAATTCAGACACATCATAGCCCAGGGTATAGTCCATGCCCGGCGGAAAAGAACTTGCCTTAATCGCCGCCATGGTCGCCTTAATCGTGTTAATAACCTCCTTGGCGTTACTGCCCGGACGCTGCTTTAACAAAATGGCGGCAGAGGGTTGGCCGTTTTCCTTGGAAAGCACATCGTAATCTTGGGAATCGAACTCAACGTCGGCGACATCCTTCAGGCGCAAAATTTCGCCATTCTTATTGCTGCTTAAGATAATGTTTTCATACGCTTTCTTGGTGTTATGTTTGCCCGTGTACTTTAAAACGTATTGAAGCGCCTGCGCCTTCTTACCCGAGCTTTCACCGATTTTACCCGGCGCGGCCTCTACATTTTGCGCTTTCAATCTGTCAATTATTTCAGTAGCCGAAATGTTGTACATCACCAATTTGTCGGGCTTCAACCACACGCGCATCGCGTAATCCCTGGAACCCATAATATCGGCAAAGCCGACGCCTTCTATTCTTTTGAGCTCTTTTAAAACATTGATGTCGGTAAAGTTATAAAGAAATTTTTCATCTAAGGTTGGATCCGAGCTAAGGATATTGACATACAACAGCATGCTATTTTGCACTTTCTCGACAATAACCCCCGCCTTAATCGCTTCTTCGGGCAACTCATCCAATACCGAAGACACCCTGTTCTGCACGTTGACAGCGGCGACTTCCGGGTCGGTTCCCGCTTTAAAAATAATCTGTATAACGCTGGAACCGTCATTACCGGAAACGGACGACATATAAGCCATGCCGGGCACGCCATTAATGGCCCGCTCAAGTGGTGTTACCACTGCTTTTACAACAACTTCCGCATTGGCGCCGGTAAATTTTGTCGTAACATTGACTTCGGGCGGCGCAATATCGGGAAACTGGGTGACAGGGAGTTGGGTTAAAGACAACAGGCCCATCAAGGTGATGATGACCGAGATGACGATAGAGAGTACCGGACGATGAATAAATTTAGATGTCATAATATCGCCCCCGCCTAATCAGTGCTGCCGGAAGACATGGCTTGTTCCAGATCGACAAAGACAGGATGAATTTTATTGCCGTCCTTTGCATTCTCGGCACCTTCGAACAATACCGTGTCGTCTTTGGACAAACCGGATTCCACCGCATAAAAATCCGGGAAACGCATTTGGGGGATGATATTCCTTTGTTTAAGCACGCCATCCTGATTGACCACGAAAACATAAATCTTGTCTTGAATTTCAAAGGTTGATTTTTGCGGAATCAACAACGCATTTTTAAGCTGTTTATTGACAACGACCTTGCCATTCGCGCCATGTTTTAAAATGGCGTCGGGATTCGGAAACCTCGCCCTGAAAGCAATATTGCCCGTTGCTTGGTCGAATTCGCTTTCGATCATTTCTATTTTGCCTTCGTGGCCGTAAAGTGCGTTGTTGGCAAGCTTCAAACCCACGGTTTTTGTTTTCTTTTCAGCACTGGCAATGTAGTTTAAATAATCGGTTTCCGAGAGATTGAAATAAGCGAAGACCTCCCTGTTGTCGGAAATGGAAGTCAACATATCGCCTTCCGCTATCAAACTGCCCACTTTGTTCGGGATACGGTTAATAATGCCGTTGTAGGGGGCTTTTATATGTGCAAACGACAGGTATAAAGCAGCTTGCTCTTTGTGAGCCAACGCCTCTTCCACGCTGGCTTTTAATGCATCTGTTTTGGCTTTTATGACATCGAGCTCCGTTTTAGAGATAATGTTTTTTTCCACCAACAGCCCCACGTTTTTTAATTCAACGTCAGCCGCCTTCATATCCGCTATAGCATTTTTATACGCGGCATCCGCTTTTTGCAGCTCTTTTTCAAATTCCAAAAAGTTAAGCGTGAACAGCAATTGCCCTTCCTTTACCGACTGCCCTTCGTCCACATAAATATTTTCAATGTAGCCTTTAACTTTACTTCTCACCTCTACATACTTTACCGACTGAATTTCGGCGACATATTCGCTACTGTAGGCGGCGTCTTTTACGATAGGTTTCGTCACCTCGTGGGTATCGACTTTTTCAGGCTCTTTTTTTGAGCTGCACGATGCTGCGATTAAGCACAATGCGAGGAACAGTAGTTGGCTATTTTTCATGTTGGGTAATTATGCTTATTAAAATTTTTGCCCTGTGGCGCGCTTATCAGCTGCAAACGGACAAATGAATTGTGACGGCGTTGCATCACTTAACCGATAAGTACAAGCAATAAACAAGCCAAAAACAACGCCAGAAAAACATATTACCTTTCTTATAGTTAGCCCCTATTGGGTATTTGCGCCTTTGGACAAGTGTTGCATTTTGCAGCATTCATGTGCAGAATCCGGCATTATGTCGATCATCTATAAATTAACCTTGTCCTTATTTGCCTTATCTTTGCTGGTTTTTGGCATCTATGGGACTTACCAGCTCCGAACCGAATCGCAGGATTTGCGCGATGCGGTAGAACAAGAAACGCGTTTATTAGCCAACAGCTTGCTGGTTTCAGTCGAAAATGCCTTACGGGATCATCAGATTGAAGATGTGCAAAAACTCATGCAGCAATTAGAACGCATCAAACCCTCTGTCGACGTCCGCATCTATATCCAAAACAGCAATATCATCCGTTCCGATGAAGAAAGCCTGGTATGGCCGGAAAAAGTCGAGCAGTCCTTATACCAGGCAGCAAAAGAAGGTGAACTAAAACAGTTTTATTACCCGGCCGACACCCCCCAACTATTCATTTTCACATTGCCATTTAATGAGGGTTCAAGCACTTTACGCGGCAATGTGGCTATCGTGAGATCACTGCAAACGATGAATGACAACTTAAGTAAAACCAAAACCTATATCCTTTTATCCTTAATTACTTTCATTCTGTTCACTTCCTTGCTGTGCCTTTTGTTAGGCCATATCTATATTTCCCTGCCCCTACAACGACTCCGTCAGGCCATGCGGGCTTTTAGCGACAGCACAGCCCCACCCGAACCTTTGCCCGTATCCGGTAACGATGAACTTGCGGTAGTGACACAAGAATTTAACCGGATGACTGCCGAGTTGTTTTCGGCTTACCAGCGGCTAGATGTCGAAACGGAACATAGGCGGAAACTGCAACGGGCATTACAAGACGCCGACAAATTGATTACTATCGGCCAGTTATCGGCTGAACTTGCCCACGAAATTGGCTCCCCCTTGCAAATTGTCAACGGCAGGGCAAGAGCG
Organism: Methylobacter sp.; assembly: GCA_030684815.1. Taxonomy (GTDB): domain Bacteria; phylum Pseudomonadota; class Gammaproteobacteria; order Methylococcales; family Methylomonadaceae; genus Methylobacter_A. The sequence continues at coordinate 56,389 of JAUXXQ010000017.1, forward strand.
CTGGCAAAGTGCAACGATGATTATGATGAGGTACGCCGCATTGCCAACATTTTAGTCGACCAAACTGACCGTATCACCCGAATAGTCCAGCGTCTCCTGGAGTTTGCGCCCCGCCATTCGACCGAACCCATGAGTTGCGATGTCATCGCGGCTATCGCCGAAGTTATTGATATGCTGGGTTTTGAAGCACGACGCCAAGAAGTCAGTATGACTTTTACACACCCTGAATCGTTGCCGTTAATACCGATCAACAAAGACAGCATTCAACAGATTGTTTTAAACTTACTGACCAATGCGTTAGCCGCCCTGGTTAACACAGGCGCCATAACCATCGGCTTATCTCATGCCTCGATTAACTATGCCGACCAAACCATTCCGGCACTAAGGCTTACCGTAGGCGACACCGGAACAGGAATTGCCCCGGAACATCTACCGCAATTGTTTGACCATTATTTCACTACGCGCGGCCGACAAGGCGGTACCGGTCTCGGTTTAGCCGTGGTCAAAACGTTAGTGACTGAAATGGGCGGCAGTGTCATGGCCGAATCGGAACCTGGAAAAGGCAGCCTATTTACCATTTACTTACCGTGGAGAATATTATTATGACAGCAACAAGCGGCCGTCTTTTAGTGATCGATGACGATCCCGGCGTTGTTGATTATCTAATCGATATGTTACGGCAGGTTAATTATTCGGTCGTTGGCTTCACAGAAAGTGCAAAGGCGCTGCAAGCGATCAAAACCGAGCCCTTTGACCTAGTGATATCCGACATCATCATGCCCGGGATGCGCGGCCTGGAATTGATGGCGGCCATACACCATAAACGGCCTGAACAGTTGGTCTTGCTAATGACGGCCTTCGGCAGCATTGATTTGGCAATGCAAGGCATGCGCGCTGGTGCCTGCGACTTTCTGACCAAACCTTTTCGTATCGAAGAGCTTTACGCGGCAATAACCCGTGCGCTTGAAGACCGGCAAATGCGGCGCACGGCGGTAAAAGTCGGCTTTGCCAACGATAAAAACAGTGCGGCCAGTGTTTTTATAACCCATAGCCCGTGCATGCAACGCTTGATAAGACTGGCAACACGGGCGGCAGCCGTCAATTCCACGATACTGCTGACCGGCGAAAGCGGCACCGGCAAAAGTGCAGTGGCCCATTGGATTCATGACAACAGCCAACATAACCGGGGGCCTTTTATCGCCGTCAATTGCGCTGCATTGCCGCACAGTTTAGTGGAAAGTGAATTGTTCGGCGTTCGTAAAGGTGCTTTTACCGATGCAGGAAAAGATAGGCCGGGGTTGTTTTTGCAAGCCGACTCAGGGACATTATTTCTCGATGAAATTGCCGAACTGCCTTTAGAAATCCAGCCTAAACTGCTGCGGGCACTGGAAACCGGAAAAGTCCGCGCATTGGGCGACACCAAAGAAACCGAGGTCAATGTCCGCTTGATTGCCGCCAGCCATCAGCCTTTGGAGCAACGCGTCAACGACAACCAATTCCGCTCCGACCTTTATCACCGACTGAATGTCATTAGCCTTGAAGTGCCGCCATTAAGGGAACGCAAGGAAGATCTTGATGAACTAACCAAAACACTCATCGACACCACTTGCCTGCGCCTTGGCAGACAAGGGTCGGTCAATATTTCAGTGGAAGTGTTGCGCTGGATTAGAGCCTATCATTGGCCGGGTAATGTCCGGGAACTTGCCAACACCTTGGAACGGGCTATCGTACTTGCCGAACATGACACCCTTTTGCTAGAAGATTTGGCGCAAGCGTCGAAAATACCCGTCAACGATAAGAATTTTCTCGAATTGGCCATGGCGCAAGGGTGGACGCTAGAGGATATCGAACACGCCTATATTCGCCATGTTTTAGCCGTAACCGGCGGCAATAAAATCCAGGCATCGCGAATTCTCGGTTTAGATCGCAGCACCTTGTACCGTAAACTGGGGTAAATCACCTAATCGCCCCATAATTGACCTTATATTGTTGCAAATTATAGGACATACAAAAACTATTGCTGCACGAAAAATTGACGCTCACCATCAAGAGCACAAGAAAAATAATGTCCTTCACCGCCTTCGTGGCGCATAAGAAATATTAAAAGGCTTTTGAGCGCTTACGATAGCCTTTATAATCGTAAGCTATGAGCCTACAAAACCGCATCATCAACCATTTCTCCGACAGCCTGCAAATCCAGCAGGACACGCTGGCTAACCTTGGCGAGCTTATTGAATTTGCCTCGCAACGCCTGGTCGCCGCCTTGCTGAATGACAAAAAAATCCTGACTTGCGGCAATGGCCGCTCTGCTGCCGTCGCCCAAGTGCTGTCATCGGCCATGCTCAACCAATATGAGCGCGACCGGCCTTCGTTGCCCGCCATCGCTTTAACCGGCGATGTAACCACGCTGACCGCAATAGCGAACGACTACCATTTTGATGATGTCTTCGCCAAACAGCTAAGAGCCTTGGGGCAAAGCGGCGACATATTGGTGGTTTATAGCGACGGCGAAAATTCCGCCAATATCGCCAAAGCCGTGAGCACCGCGCACGACAAAGACATTAGCGTGATCGCGCTGACCGGCAATAATGGCGGCATGATTGCGCCGTTGCTGCATGAAACCGACATCGAAATCCGCGTGGTGTCGACCTCCAGCGCCCACATTCAGGAAGTTCATGTGTTAATCACCCATTGCCTGTGCGACCTGATTGACCATCAATTATTTGGCGGCTAAAGCAAGCTACACCCACCTCACGTTTTTTGACGACATTGACTCACATCGCCCCCCTGCCCCCCGGTTTTTTAAACTTGCTGGCTGATATTTTCGCAGCCGAAACCATTTTTACCGCCCCCGAAGACTGCTGGACTTACGGCTACGACAACAGCCGCCGCCACGTGCTGCCGCAGGCCGTGGTCTTCCCGACCACGCATGAGCAAGTGGTCGCCGTGGTCAATGCCTGCAACCAGTTTAACATTGCACTGACCGCCAGAGGGCGCGGCACCGGCACCACCGGCGCCACGGTGCCGCTAAAAGGCGGCCTGATTGTGTCGCTGGAACGCATGAACAAACTGGTCGAATTTTCCCCCGACAACCGCTACATCATCGTCGAGCCTGGCATGACCAACCAGCAGGTGCAGGACATTGCCAAAAAGCGCGGTTTTTTCTGGCCGCCCGATCCGACCAGCGCCGCTTTTTGCAGCATCGGCGGCAATCTGGCCTACAACTCCGCAGGCCCCAGAGCGGTCAAATACGGTACGCCCCGGGAAAATACGCTGGGTTTGCGCGCTGTGACCGGCGCGGGCAAGGACATCCGCGTCGGCGTCCACACCAGCAAAGGCGTGGTCGGTTATGACCTGACCCGGCTGATACTCGGCTCGGAAGGCACGCTGGCGATCATTACCCAGGCGACGCTGAAACTGACGCCGCTGCCGGAAGCGACCAAAACGCTCCGAGCTATTTACCATTCAGTATTCGATGCCGCCAAAGCCGTTTCCGCAATCATGTCGCAGCCGGTGATTCCGTGTGCGCTGGAGTTTATCGACGGCAATGCGATCAACATGATCCGGCACTATTCGGAAACCGATCTGCCCGAAAATGCGGGCGCAATGCTAATGATAGAAGTCGACGGCCAATTGGAAGGTTTGGACACGGCGGCGGAAAAAGTGATGGCTGCCGCCAAAAACGACGGTCTGCTGGATATTAGGCTGGCGCAGACCGAGGCCGAAGTGAAAGCGCTGTGGCAAACCCGCAAAGCCCTGTCCCCGGCTTTGCGCAAAGTCGCGCCGAAAAAAATCAATGAAGATGTGGCAGTGCCGGTGACCGAAATGCCGGCCTTGATAGCGGGCTTGGGCGAGTTGTCGAAAAAATACGACCTGCCCATCATCAATTTCGGCCATGCCGGTAACGGCAATATCCACGTCAACTTATTGCTCGATCCCGATGAGCCGGAACAAGGCAAAAAAGCCCACGCCTGTCTCGATGAAATCTTTTCCCTGGTCCTGGCGCTCAACGGCACGTTGTCCGGCGAACATGGCGTAGGCCTTGAAAAACGTGATTTTGTCGACCGGGAACTGGATGCCAATTCGTTGGCCTTGATGCGCGACATCAAGCGCCAGTTCGACCCAAACGGCATCCTCAACCCCGATAAAATGTTTCCGCTGGTTTAGGGCGATTTCCTGCGGCAATATAACCCGACATGCTGCACGGAAACATGTTGAAGGTCATTGTTCCGCCACGTACACCATTTTTGGATTAAAAAACCATGTTGAAAACAAACCAATCGTTCGCCCCCGATATTGCCAGCGACAGCAGCGACCAGGCCGTTGTGCGCACCATTATCTCAATGGCATACAGCTTGAATTTAGGCATCATTGCCGAAGGCGGGGAGGATGCCGGTCATGAATGTTGACGTGCTCTGTGCAGGCCACGCCTGTTATGACCTCGTTTTTTCAGTCAGTCATCAGCCGGGTGCCGATGAAAAAATGGTGGCCGACAGCCTGCTCAGTTGCGGCGGCGGGCCCGCCGCCAATGCCGCCGTGTGCGTGAGCAAGTTAGGCTTAACATCGACATTTGCCGGTTATTTGGGGCAAGACCTTTATGGCGACCAACATATCCAGGAGCTGGCCGCTTACGGCGTCGATACCCGGTTAATCGTCCGTGGAAGCCCTGCCACGCCGTTATCGACGATATTAGTAAAACCCGATGGCAAACGTTGCTTAATCAATTACAAGGGCAATACCCAGGCCTTACCGGGTGATGTCTTGGACAGCAAGGCGGTGACGGCCAAGGCGATGCTGTTCGATGGCCATGAACCGTCCATCTCATTAGCTCTGATTGAACGGGCGCGGCAAACCAACAGCCCGACTGTTTTAGATGCAGGTTCACTACATCAAGGCACACTGGCATTGATGCGTCAGGTCGATTATCTGGTGTGTTCAGAGAAATTTGCCATCCAGTACGCAGGCAATGAACAGCACGCGTTAAGCCAACTGGCTAAACTCGCCCCTGTCGTAGTCATCACTTTGGGCGAAAGAGGCGTAATTTGGCAACGGGGCAAAGAACAGGGCGCATTACCGGCTTACCCGATTACCGCCATTGACAGCACGGGGGCCGGCGATGCTTTTCATGGCGCTTTTGCGGCAGCACTGGCACTTGGCATGGACTGGCAAAGCCTGCTCCGCTATGCCAGCGCCGCCGGGGCTTTATGTTGCACACGCATGGGCGCACGTTTAGGCTTACCCAGCCAACAAGACCATGCGGGGTTATTTAGGTAATTCCCTGAAAAAGGCATGGCCAAAATTGCCCTCGAAAAGCATAAAAACCACCTAATTGCCCGAACATCAACGCCCGTGTAAAGTCACATACATGGGAAAAATTTGTCGGCAGGAATATACCTTAACAGCTGTTCGCTACAGTAACCCATCATCTCCTGTTCCAGCGCCTGTTGATAAGACACCATGCCTTGCTGGCTGACCAGCGGGCCGGCAAAGAGCTTTTCTTCCGGGTACAGCTTATGCACTTTCTTAAAAAAGTTTTCCGGTAACCGGAACACGCCAAGACTGACAGAATGCAGCCGATCCAAATTAATGCGGGCAAAAACCTGCCCGAACAAGTCCCGGTACTGCTGTTGATAACCGGCTTGATAAATCAGCGGATCGAAACGCAGGCCAATCTGCCAGCCTTGTTCCTGCAATTTGACCAAGGCATCCAGACGGCGCGCCACCGATGGCGCTTTGGCCTCGACTTTTTGTGCGATTTCATCGGGGGACAGGCTGAAAGCGACGATGCAGCGCGGCAACGGCTCGCGGTTTAACAGGCTTCTGACCTGGGTGCTTTTGGTGCGCAATTCCAGCCAGGCATTCGGCAAGGCGGCAAAAAACGGCAAAAATTGTTCGGCAAAACCGGTGACCGGCTCTAACGCCAAACTGTCGCAATCGTAGCCGGAAAAAAAATGCAGGTTTTCAGTCGGCGACGCCAAGCACAGCTGTTTAATGTCTTGCTGAAAATCCTCGTAATTAACAAACAACACATAATTGGCCGACTGGTACATGCCCTGCAAAAAACAGTAACGGCAATCGTACAAGCAATTGAGCATGTGCGAAAAATAGTAGTTCCTGGTTGCGCCGATACCGTAACCCAACGGCGCAGGCAGGGCAAAGTTTTTATATTTTTCCGCCAGTATCAGCGCGGGGCGCTGCTTTTGCAGACGAAAGTTTTGCGCTTTGGGGTTGAACACTTCGCCGTAGCGGCCGCAGCTGATGGTTCTGGCTTGCGGGAAGCGTGCGACGATGTCGGCAACGCGCGGGTGCTGCAAAATGGCTTGTTCTATATAAATGGTTTCAATCATTAGGCGTAACGACTCAGTGAAAAAAGAAATAGAACACGGATGCCAATAGTAGGCGCTTTAGGCGGCGCGAAGTTTTATTCTCGTGGGAACGAGGCTACTTCAACAAGCCACGCAAATTAACCAGCCTTTTGACAATTTCACCGCGCATTTGCTCGCGTCCTATTGAGTGTTTTACGCTGCTACCAAAACCCGTTACTTGATCGGTAAAACTGCGGTTGGCATAGAAGATCAACGAACCGTCGCGATACGGCAGACAGGCAATACTGAGCTGATTGCTATTATAAGAATGGCCGACATAAAACTGCCGAGACAGCATCACTTCACCAGCCTCAGAGGACAACAGGATGCGATGCCCCAGTATCGCAGTCGGACGGTCTTCAACCTTGCGGTTGAGCCAGAAAAACTGTTCGGTCGCACCGGCCGGCACTACCGCCGGATAGTTTAGCCAAGCCTTGTAGACATCTGGAAAATACCGGGTCAACACCTTGTTGGCCATCGTCGCCGCACGCAGTTCTTCAGCGGGTCTCGCAAACAAGCCATCGCCGCGATCATAGTGAGCCAGGCCTTTTAGACCCTGTTGCCGATAAGCCTGCAAACGTTGCAGCAAAATGGCTCGATAGGCGTGAGATGCCGCATCGGCGTCAGCGGCCTTGATACTGGACAGACTGTTGAATTCGTCAGTCGACAGATTAAATTGGCTGCCCGGTTCTGCGCGCAATAATTTTTTGGCTTCGCTACTGCCCGCCTTTAAGCTAAAACCTTTAAACGACTCCAAAGTGGCGTTGACCGGTATCATGCCTTGCGCCATGATATCTGTATCGATAGCTGCCAAACTTTTTTCGTTAATCAATTTAACAACCGCAGCCGGTTTAGCCGGTAGATACATCACCACGCCAGCGGCCAATTCTTTGTCGTTGTTTTCCGCAATATCGAAGGGAACGGTTTTCCCCTGCTCCAGCGCCGCCAATTGTTTTGCTTCGATGCCCAGCAACTTCATCAATGCCGGAACTTCCGACGCATTGTCGGCTTGCGCTGAAAGCGTGCCTAGCAACCCCACCACCACAACCATACGGCGGAAAATCATGTTAAATCTTATCGTTTGTTGAACTGACATTATTACCTCCTAAATTTTAGAAATACGAAACCGAGCCGCTTACATCCTCGCCCTGAACGGAGTTTTACGCTACTCAGTGATAAATTGTAACTACTCAACGTAACGTCTCATACCCACAGGCATCATCCCTTAGACAGTTTGCTTATCACAGGTAATGATTTTAAGCTTTTTAGTAACTAAAATATTGCCAACAAGGCCGTTTAGTCCACTAAACATATTTAACGCGAGGGCAACGCTGAAATTAAGCGGCTGACATTTTTCGCATTAAATCACGAACGCAGCTAGCCAGACCTTCCAGGTTTTAAAAATCTGGAAGGTCTATATCAAAACAAAATCTATTACGCCGATTAATTCAAGGCAAAACCTTGTGATTTATTGCGCCGACCTTATATAGGGTAAAATACTTTTAACTCAACCAACATAACCCATTCAACCAACACAATAACCAGCATGAAAACAAACAAAATAGGTTTTATCGGCGGCGGCAATATGGCCTCCAGCCTAATCAGTGGCTTAATTGCCAGCGGCCACGCGCCGGAACAGATTTGGGTGTCGGACATTAATCCAGACACCTTGACCACGCTGAAAAATCAGCTCCAGGTGAACACCGCGACCCACAATGACGATGTCATCAATGCAGTCGATGTCGTGGTGTTGGCGGTCAAGCCGCAGACGCTGGGCGCGGTGGCGCAAAGTATCGCCGTGCGGGTTCAGCAAAAGAATCCGCTAGTGGTATCGATCGCCGCCGGGATTAATCAAAACAGCCTGAGCCGCTGGCTGGGCGCTGACACCGCCATTGTACGCTGTATGCCCAACACCCCGGCGCTGGTATTGACCGGCGCAACCGCGTTACATGCCAACGGCAAGGTCACGGCTGAACAGGCCGACTTGGCAGAAAATATTTTACGTGCAGTCGGCATTGCGCTGTGGGTCGATGATGAAGCCGAACTGGACGCAGTGACTGCGGTTTCCGGCAGCGGCCCGGCCTATTATTTCCTGCTGATGGAAGCAATGGAAAAGGCTGCGCTAGAGCTGGGCTTAACCCAAGAGACTGCGCGCTTACTGGTGCAGCAAACCGCTTTGGGCGCGGCAAAAATTGCGCTGGAATCAAACGAATCGCCGGAACAATTACGCAAACGCGTAACCTCGCCCGGCGGCACCACGCAACAGGCTATCGAAACCTTTGAACAAGGCGGCTTTAGCGAGCTAGTGTCAAAAGCCTTACACGCGGCACGCGACCGTTCTATTGAAATGTCTAAACAAATGGAGAATTCACAATGAATTCCAGCTACATGACCGACCCGGCTATTTTTCTGATCGACTCGCTGTTTTCGCTGTACATACTGGCGGTATTGCTGCGTTTTTTATTGCAATGGTGCGGCGCCGATTTTTACAACCCGATCTCGCAGTTTCTGGTCAAGGCCACGCATCCACCGTTAAAACTGCTGCGCCGCTTTGTGCCGCCCATTGGCAAGATTGATACCTCTTCGCTGGTGTTGGTGCTCGGCCTGCAAATGCTGGCTGATTTTTCGATACTGCTGCTAAAAGGCGTTGCCATCGGTATTGGCGGCTTGACCCTTTTATCGCTGACCCAACTGGTTTCATTGCTGATCAATATTTTCATTTATGGCATTTTTGCCCGGGCGATACTCAGCTGGATTAATCCGGGCTCGTTTAATGCGGCCTCGTCTATTTTATATAGTCTGACCGAACCGGTATTAAATGTTTGCCGCCGGATCATCCCTGATTTGGGCGGCATCGACTTATCGCCGCTGGCCGCACTGATGCTACTGCAACTGGCAAAAATGGTCATCCTACCGCCGTTGCACCAATTAGCCAGCTTACTCGCTTGAGCTGGTATCGCTGGGAGCAAGGCGTTTTAACGCTAAGCCTCCACGTCCAGCCCAAGGCCAGCAAGGATGAATGGGCAGGATTGCACGGCGAACGACTAAAACTCAGAATCAAAGCGCCGCCCATTGACGGCAAAGCCAACCAGCATGTGCTGGCCTTTATCGCCAATGAGTTTGCAGTCAGCAAATCGGCCTGCAAACTCATTTCCGGCGAATCCGGCCGGGAAAAACGCATCGCTGTCAGTGCGCCGAAAAGGTTGCCGGAACTGCCGGATCCCCTGCACTTTGATATCGCCTTATAAATCAAGAGTATCCTTATATCCCCCACATGAAGGAAGGGGCTTTACAGACTTTTTTGGTAACAATTACAGTCTTGGCACAACTCAAGCGTGGCCTAATTTTTCGCATTGCCGCTTTAGCCTTTCACCAGCCCTTCCATTTGCAATATAATCCCAACTCCTTGAGAAAAACCACACATAGCCCCATGCAAACACGAACTTTTTCAGTCAGTCTTGTTTTAATCTGTAGCCTTGCGCTAACCCATAGCCAGCCTGTGTTCGCCAAAAAAATGTACCGATGGGTAAATGAAAAAGGGGAAACGATTTTCTCCGACCAAGTGCCGCCGGAACAGACCCAACACCGCCGGGAAGCGCTGAACGAAAAAGGCCGGGTAGTTGAAATTACTGAGCAGGCGAAAACCAAAGAACAGCAGGCGATGGATAACCGGCTAGCGGCACTTAGAAAAGCGCAGGAAAAAATCATTGCCCAACAAGCCGCCAACGACAAAGTATTGCTCAGCACTTTCCGTAACCTAAACGACATGCAAGCAAGCCTTTACGCCACCATGCAGTCTTTGGACGCGCAACGCAATGTGGCCCAAAGTAATTTAAAGCGCGTGGAGAACCAACTGGAAGCGCAACAAAAGCAAGCGGGGGCGCTGGAGCGTAACGGCAAAAAAGTCCCGCAAAGCTTGCTTGATGACATCAAAAAAACTGAAACGCAAATACAAGCGGCTTATGGCGAAATAAACAAGCACATCGAAAAAAAGAATCGGGTCAAGGCCGAATTTGAAGCCGATATTGAGCGTTTTAAATTTTTAACCCAGAGCGATAAAGACCCGTCAAAAACATCCGAGCAAATTGCCGAACATAAAATTGCCGACCAACTGGGCCTGTACAGCTGCGCAACAGAAGCGCTTTGCACCCAAGCGTTGGGCAGTGTGCGCGACTTTATCAAAATCCATGCGACCACACCGATTGACACCGATACCGACAAATTAATCCTGGGGCGCGCACCGGCAACCGACAGCGATTTGAGTTTGTCGGTTTCAAGGATAGAAGATGAAAACAAAAATCAGCAGCTTTTTCTTGATATACGCTGCCGGGAATCGTCGCTAGGCGCAGAACTCTGCGCTAGCCAGAAAGTACGGGATATAAGGTCGGCATTCAGGCCGTTTATTGAGGCTGCGGTGGGTAAATAACGCAGATTATTGCCGCACCACGCCATAACCACGTAGCGACTCGTTAGGCGGTTTGGAGCGATGTTTGAAAGTATTCGTGATTTGTTAGCTGCATAAGGATTTCAGACAAAATTATATAAGCAGTCTGTGGCGGAACATTTTGTGGACTGCCTTTTTTTATGTTCTTATGAGCAACCCAATCTCTATATTTCTTAACCTGTTTTGCCTGGCCAATCAGATCCGGACTTATTAGGGTTTTAAAAATATTCAAAATATCATCTACTCTCCAGTACTCAATCTCATCATCAATTTTTTGGTGTACTGAATAAGTAAAATGAGTTGTCGATCCAGTTAAAATTCGGTTACTTTCGCTTTGCACATATAAAATCAAAGTTCTTTCAAACGAAGCCCATAGGGACAATATAACGTAATCATCAGCATTTGCTCTGCTTTCCATTATTTGTTTTTTTGCTTCATCCAGAGGAGAGCCTATAAATCCCGTTTTTTCCAAAGAGCCGATGTCGTTATTTACAATACTACGATTTGCAATTTTCAAACAATCCAAAGTAATTTGGTATGAACGCCAAATGTCATCAATAGTATTACTGGCGCTCATAGTCAGAAACCTCAGCAAGAAGTTCGAAGAATAATTCATTCGTGAGCTTATGCCCTTTGCCACTTATCTTGCTTTCAATCCAATACCATCCCGCTTCATCTATACCTCGATAAAAATGTCTAGCATGTGTTTCTTTATGATCACCAACAGTTACTGTTGTTGTCATTGTTGGGCCGCCTATATTTAAATCAACAAGTATTACTTTGTCGTAAGCTCCTTTGATGTCAATTCGACCGTTAGCGCCTAAAATTGATGCCCCAACTGGAATGACTTCCGCCAGTTCTGTGCCAAAAGAATTTAAAATTGATAGCTTTTGCGCACTATAAGTACCAAATCTCTCTTCAGTTATTAATATTTTAGACTTTACGACTTTTAAACCAGCTGATATTGCCCATTGCTCGATATTTGCAAATGCTTTATCTAGGCTCGCCAAAAATGAAGAGGGATGCTCTTGAATTACACTGTTCATATTGTTTCCGATTAGGCTTAACCTAACAAATTAATATTGCGCTTGCTTTTTCCTGCGTGTTCTTCGAGCCTCGGCAACTGCTCCTTGCCGTCCGTCGTTCATGGTGAATTTCTTACCCATTCAACAATAAAGTACCAACCCCCTGGTCGGTGAACAATTCCAGCAGCACCGCGTGATCGACGCGGCCATCGATAATATGCACGCTGGTGACGCCGCCTTTTATCGCGTCGGTGGCGCAGCGGGTTTTGGGGATCATGCCGCCGGAAATGGTGCCGTCGCTAATCAGCTCTTCGGTCTTTTTGATCGACAAGCCGGTCAACAATTCACCCTGCTTATCTAGTATGCCCGGTATATTGGTCAGTAAAATCAGTTTCTCGGCCTTTAATTTTTCCGCGACTTTTCCGGCCACCAAATCGGCATTGATGTTGTAAGAATGGCCGTCATCGCCCACGCCGATCGGTGCGATAACCGGGATAAAATCGCTATCACCGAGCATATCGAGCACCGCCGGATCAATACTGCTGACTTCGCCGACATGACCCAAATCAATAATCTCCGGCGGTAAATCATCACGCGGGGTAAGGTGCAGTTTCTTGGCGCGGATGAAGTTGCCGTCCTTGCCGGTCAGGCCGACCGCTTTACCGCCGTGCCTATTGATTAAATTGACGATTTCCTTATTCACCAAACCACCCAACACCATTTCAACCACGTCCATGGTTTCGCTGTCGGTGATGCGCATTCCGTCGATAAAGCCGGTGGTTTTACCGAGTTTTCCCAGCAATTGGCCGATTTGCGGGCCGCCGCCGTGAACCACGATAGGGTTTAAGCCGACCAGCTTCATCAGCACGATGTCGCGCGCGAAGCTGTGTTTGAGTTCCTCATCAACCATGGCGTTACCGCCGAATTTAACCACGATGGTTTTGCCTTTAAAGCGCTGGATATAAGGCAGCGCCTCAATCAGCACATCGGCGATTTGGTGAGCAGTTCTTTTTTGCATGATGTTATTTGCCATTATTAAAGGTATGTGAATACTTTGCGGCTAGGAATAGCACACGGATAGCATGGATTAGACAAAATTTACGCTGATTAAAAACCCGTGTAAATCCGTTTCATCCGCGCCTTCCGTGTTCCGGCTATCAACTTAACGCGGGACAGACCTTCCAGGTTTTTACTGGAGCCGCTCCCGACGGCTCCAGCACTTCCGCCATCCATGGCAGTCGTAAAACCTGGAAGGTCTACTTCGGCATGCTTGTCCCGTTTTAAATGAGCAGCCCGTGTTCCATTAAGCGCGATAGATAATTTTGCCTGCCTGCAAGGTGCAGGTGACTCGGCCTTTCAGCGTTTGCCCCCAAAACGGCGTGTTGACGCCCTGGCTTTTCCAGTTTTCGCTATTCACTTGCCAGTCGAGTTCAGGGTCGAACACACAGACATCGGCGGAAAACCCCGGCGTCAACGCGCCGCTGTTTAAGCGCAGCACCCGTGCCGGATTGGCGCTTAAACAAGCGATACCCTGTTTAAGCGTGATGGCTTGTTCGGCGACCAATTTGAGCATTAACGGCAACAGGGTCTCCAACGACGATATGCCCGGCTCGGTTTCCGGGAACGCGCCGAGTTTGGCGTCCAGGTCATGCGGCTGATGGTCGGAACAAATGCTGTTGATAGTCCTGCCGATCAGGCCTTGCCTCAGATATTGCTTATCGGCTTCGGTGCGCAACGGCGGCAATACATGATAAGCGCTGTCAAACGGCGTCATGTCGTTTTCAGTCAAATGCAGCTGGTGGATGGCGACGTCGGCACTGACTTTCAAACCATATTTTTTCGCCTGATGTATTTTAATCACCGAACGCTTGCAGCTTAGCTGGCCGAAATGCACCCGGCAGCCAGTCAGTTCGGCCAATTCCAGACATTGCGCCAAGGCGATGGTTTCGGCGGCTTCAGGTATGCTGGGCAAGCCGTATCGGGTGGAAATAACGCCTTCGTGGGCACAGCCGTTATTGCCCAACCAAAAATCATTGGGGCGGAACATCAACAGTACATCATGGCTGGCGGCATATTCCATCGCCCGCCTTAAAATCAACAGGTTTTTCACTGGCCGGTTGGCATTGCCGACAGCAATACAACCGGCTTGTTTCAGCGACAACATGGAACTGAGTTCAGTGCCTTCGAGTTTTTGTGTCAGTGCGCCGATTGCATAGATTTGCGGGTAACCGGCCTTTTCCGCCAGCTCCTTGACCAGCTCGACCACGGCAGCGGTATCGATCACCGGCACGGTATCCGGTTGCAGGCACAAAGTGGTGACTCCGGCGCTGGCTGCGGCGCGCACTTCGCTATAAAAAGTGGCTTTGCGGCTGTGCCCCATATCGCGCAGGCGGGTGCTTAAATCGATAAAGCCCGGGCAGACGATTTGGTTTTCGGCGTTGATGATGTTATCCGGTTTGAAATCTACGGGTTCATCACTGACCGAAACAATGTTGCCGTCGGCTATGTAAACCGAACCGATGCGGTCAATGTTGTTGGCCGGATCGATGATTCTGCCGTTATTTATCTGTATCTTCATCACGCTACCCCTTTATCGCCAGGGATGGTGTGTATGCCGCCAGACCTGCCGGGAGCAGGTGCGGCTTGCATCGCCATCGCCATGACCGCCATGCGTACCGCAATGCCGTTGCTGACTTGTTTCAGTATCACCGATTGCGAGCCGTCTGCGACTTTAGACTCGATTTCCACGCCCCGGTTGATAGGCCCTGGATGCATGACAATGGCATCGGGTTTGGCGACCTTCAGCTTTTCCTCAGTCAGTCCAAAACATTTGAAATACTCGCTTTCGCTGGGCAGTAACGCCGAACTCATGCGTTCTTTCTGCAGGCGCAACATCATCACCACATCAATGTCCTTCAACCCTTCGGTCAGATTATGCGACACCGTCACACCCAAGCTTTGCACATGTGCTGGCAATAGGGTTTTCGGCGCAATCACCCTGACTTCAGCCGCGCCCAAGGTATTTAAGGCTTGGATTTCCGAACGCGCCACCCGGGAATGCAAGATGTCGCCGATAATCGCGACCCTGAGATTGGCAAAATCCGGCTTGAGTTGACGGATGGTAAACATGTCCAGCATGGCTTGGGTCGGATGCGCGTGCTGGCCATCACCCGCATTGATGACGCTGATATGGGGCGCGGTTTGTTGGGCAATAAAGTGCGCCGCGCCACTGAGCGCATGGCGCACCACAAACATATCGACAAACATGGATTCCAAATTGCGGATGGTGTCGAGCAGGCTTTCGCCTTTCGACGTGGCCGAGGTGGCGATATTCATGTTGATCACATCAGCAGACAGCCGCGTCGCCGCCAGTTCAAAGGTAGTGCGGGTGCGGGTGCTGTTTTCAAAAAACAGGTTGACGATGGTCTTGCCGCGCAGCAACGGCACTTTTTTGACTTGATGTTCGGACACACCGGCGAACGATTCGGCGGTATCGAGAATTTCGGTCAATAATTCCCGGCTCAAGCCATCAATGGTCAGGAAATGTTTGAGCTTGCCTTCGGCATTTAATTGCAAGTTATCGCTCATGGTTTAAGCCACCGCTGCCAGGGTTTCCAAATGAATGGCCAACGGCTCCGGCCCGGTCAGTTTGATACGCTGGTCGGCCTGTAATCTGATCCGTGTACCGACGCAATCCGGGTTCAGCGGGATTTGCCGCCCGTCGCGCTCAATCAACACGGCCAGTACAATTTGATTGGGTCTGCCGTAATCGAAAATTTCATTCATCGCCGCGCGTATGGTGCGGCCTGTATAAAACACATCATCAATCAGGATAATGTCGCGGCCTTCAACATGGGTCGGCAATTCGCTGGGTTTAACATTGGGACTGACGCCGATTTGCGAAAAATCGTCGCGGTAAAAGGAAATGTCCAGCAAGCCCAACGGCTCGCTGATAGCCAGGCGCCGGTGCATCTGTTCGGCAATCCATACACCGCCGCTACGGATGCCTATCATCAACGGATTAACCAGCTGGCGCTCGGTGATTATTTGTTTTAGCTCGGCTTCCAGGTTGTCTAATAATTCGGGAACTTTTAACACTTAATAATCCTTTTGGGTACGGTCGTTTAGCCAGGTTTGCAAGATCAACTGGGCGGCAAGTTGGTCTTGCACCGCCCAGAGTTTGGTCGCGCTGACGCTGACCTCGTCAAATAATAATTGTTTGGCTTCATACGTCGACAGGGTTTCATCCTGTTGAAAAACCGGCAACTGATAACGCCCTTCCAGTTGCCGGCAAAATTTTAACATGCGCGGCGTCACCGGATTGTCGGAGCCATCGGCTTGCCTTGAGATGCCCACCACTAAGCCTGCCGGTCGCCATTCCGCTATCAATTTGCCGATGATGTCCCAATTCGGGTTTTGATTAATCGAGCGTATGGTTTGCAACGGGCTGGCGCTGGCGGTGGTGGTTTGGCCGACAGCCGCGCCTATTT
Organism: Methylobacter sp.; assembly: GCA_030684815.1. Classification (GTDB taxonomy): domain Bacteria; phylum Pseudomonadota; class Gammaproteobacteria; order Methylococcales; family Methylomonadaceae; genus Methylobacter_A. Next base: position 72,713 of record JAUXXQ010000017.1, read on the forward strand.
TTTTGGTGCCGAAATCAAAACCCAGATAGGTGTCGGTGTCGGCTTTGGCTTGCAGGGGATCGTTAGCCATGGCCGGCCGGTGCGGTCAACAGGTTAATGTCAATGCCAATTTGGTCGGCAGCGGCGCTCCAGCGCAGGTTAACCGGGGTGTCGAACAAAACCTGTTGGCCGCACGGCGTATTCAGCCAGGCATTTTCCTTGATTTCTTTTTCCAATTGCCCAGCGCCCCACCCAGCATAACCTAAGGCCACCAGATAATGTGCAGGGCCTGTGCCGGTGGCAATGGCTTCCAGCACATCGCGGGAGGTGGTCAGCGACAACGTATCTGAAATGGCCATGGTCGCATTCCAGTTGCCGCCGGTGGTATGCACCACAAAACCGCGCTCCTGTTGCACTGGGCCGCCAGCAAAAACCGGTGTTTCGGCTGCGGTATCTGAGGTGACGATAATGTCCATCTGTTTAAAAATTTCGCCCAGTTTCATATCCGTTGACCGATTAATGACAATGCCAAGCGCGCCGTCTTTATTGTGCTGGCACAAATAGGCAACGGTATGGAAAAAGTTGGGGTCTGCCAAGTTCGGCATGGCGATAATAAACTGGTCGGTTAAGTAAGTAGCTTGAATCATGGTGTTTTGTATTTAAGGTTATGGTCGCTTATCGTGTGCTCATGCCCGATTCATCAGAAAATTTCCACACCCGGGTAATGACCAGCACGTCGAGCTCCTTTTGCAGTTCGGTAGGCAACGGCGCAAAAGGCGCACTCATACGGACGATGCGTTTGGCCGCTTCATCCAATGCCGGATTGCCGGAAGACCGGTTAATGCGGATGCTGTAAATGCTGCCATCTGCTTTAATGCCGACATCCATGGTTAAGGTGCCGGCAAAATCTTTTTTGGTCGCCACTTCCGGATAATTAAGGTTACCGGTGCGCTCCACTTTATCTTCCCAGTCTTTCATATATTGGGCGGCAACATATTTATGCGCGCTAACCGACTCGACAAATTTTATCTTGGTTTGCTCGGCACTGCGCGGGCTGAGCCTGATTTCCGTGCCCAATTGGGCAATTTGTTGCTGCAGCATCTCGGCGGACAATTTTGCGCGTTTTTCCGTATGCTGACCGGTATCCGGTTTGCTGGCGGTAACGACTTTCTTCTCCGCCTTTTGCTGGGTAATCAGTTTTTTCGCCACTTTAACATCGGCCTGTTCGGGCGCGATTTTTTTCACCTGTTTAATGGGCTGTGACACCGGTTTTTGCACTTGTTTTGGCGGTGACGGTGGTGGTGTCGGCGGCTTTGGTTTTGGCTTCGGTTTAGTGTCTTCCGCGCCTGCGGCGAGTTGGTTTTCCTGTGCCAAAGACTGGGCTTTTTCAGGTGCTTTTTCGGCTGGCGCAGTCACCAAAGTAACATCAATAGACCGGCTGATTTTTTCCGCTTGCGGCGCAGTGAAATAAATGCTCAAGACGATAAAAACATGAATAATGGCCGCGATAAATAATGCAATCAATAATGAATCATTATTGGACAGCGGCGCAGGTGGCTTAAAGAGTGCCTGATGTGTGGTCATTTATCGCCATGGATTGTGTGTATACCGCAAACCTGCCGTGAACAGCTGCGGCAAGGGTCGTTTCAATATGATCCATCAATTGGCCGCAAATATTCAGGCCAAACTGGCGATCCAATTCCTGTACGCAAGTCGGGCTGGTGACATTAATTTCGGTCAGCGTATCGCCAATGACATCAATGCCGACAAAAACCAAGCCTTTTTCGCGCAATGTCGGCCCGACCTGTTCGGCAATCCAGCGGTCGCGGTCGGTTAATGGCCGCCCTTCGGCACGCCCGCCTGCGGCCAGATTACCCCGCGTTTCGCCTTGAGCGGGAATACGCGCCAGCGCATAGGGAATGACTTCGCCATTCACCAGCAAGATACGTTTATCGCCGTCGACAATTTGCGGCAGATATTTTTGCGCCATCACATAGCGGCTGTTGTACTCGGTCATGGTTTCCAAAATCACGCTGAGATTGGGGTCACCTTGGCGCAAATGAAAAATGGAGGTGCCGCCCATGCCGTCCAGCGGTTTTAAAATGATTTCGCCTTGTTCCTGCAAGAAACTCCTGATGCGTTCGGGTTCCCGCGCCACCAGCGTTTCCGCGCAGCACTGCGGGAACCAGGCGGTAAACAGCTTCTCGTTGGCATCACGCAACGACTGCGGCTTGTTGACCACATAAACGCCCATGCTTTCGGCGCGTTCCAGCAAATAGGTCGCGTAAATATATTCCTGATCGAACGGCGGATCCTTGCGCATCATGATCACATCCAGCTCGTCCAGGGCAATATCCTGTTCGGCGGTAAATTCATGCCAGTTAAGTTCATTGCGCTGAACCTTGATAATCCGTGTCCTGGCATAAGCCCGGCCATTTCGCAGGAACAAATCATTGAGCTCCATATAATGCAGCTCCCAGCCTCGGGCTTGTGCCTCAAGTAACATGGCAAAACTGGTGTCTTTTTTGATGTTGATATGGCCGATGGAGTCCATCACCATGCCGAGCTTAATGGGCATTATTTTTCCTAATAAATTGTTTGAACACAAGGCTAAAAATGCGCCTTTTGCCTTTTACCTTACGCCTTGCATCTTATCCATTTTATAGATTGTTATTTACCTTGAAAAGAATTTTTGGTATAAAGCTCGGCTAACTTTTGAATTTAGGCACGCATTAGGGGTTAATCATGTCCAGAGTATGTCAAGTAACAGGCAAACGCCCAGTTACAGGTAACAACGTTTCACACGCTAACAATAGAACTAAAAGGCGCTTTTGTCCGAATCTGCAACATCACAGATTCTGGGTAGAAAGCGAAAACCGCTGGGTCCGCCTCAGAGTTTCCACCAAAGCCATGCGTATCATTGATAAAAATGGTATCGATGCTGTTCTTGCCGACCTGCGTAAAGCCGGTCAGGTCGCTTAAGAGGATATAAAAATGCGCGATAAAATTAAACTGATTTCAACTGAAGGCACTGGGCACTTTTATACCACCACTAAAAACAAACGGACGATGCCCGAAAAAATGGAGATCAAAAAATTTGATCCTGTTGTCCGTAAGCATGTGATTTATAAAGAAGCTAAAATCAAATAATCATTTGATTTATGCGCCGGCTTGGATTCAATGAATACAAGCCGGATATAGCTTTCCCGCTTCACCAGTCCCACCGCTGTTACCCGCCTTTTAATTTATCCAGAACCTGGGTCAATTTTTCCATCTGCTTATGCAGTATCCGGCACTGCTTTTCAGCGTGTTGCTTGTCGAATTCCAGTTTCATACATTTTTCATTAAGCTGCTGATTGGCGTTTTTAAGGGCTTCATTTTCCAGCTTAAGCGCCTTGATTTGTTCGTCCGCCAGGCCGGATGAAGCGCTGTCCGACGCAGGTATATGCTGCACCACCGGCATCGCATGATGATCCGGCAGCTGTATCTGTTCGATATCCAGATCGGCGTTGTTAGCAGGCGCACTAATAACGTCAGAGGCATAGGCGATAACCGGCTTAGGCGCCAGACTGTCCATCCCGCCCCGTAAAATCATGGCCTCGATTTTATTCCTGAGCAATAAAAATGCCGCCGCCTCGCTGACCTTACCATCCTGGCACACCACAACAACCGGCTTGTCATGGCTTAACGTTTTAAGCTGCATCCTTAAAGAGAAAAAAGGCGCGCTAATACTGCCGTCAATATGATGCTGGTCATAATCGTCCGGCGAACGGACATCGAGCAGCACCGCGCCTTGTTGAACGGCTTGCTGCATTTGGGCAAAATCGATAAACTTTAACGATGGCTCTTTTATTAAGGTGACAAACTGCTGCTTGTCCAGCCGCAACAAGGTAATGTCAGTCAGCGCGGTAATAGTGACGTTCCTGGGCGCGCCGGACAGCAATGAATCCTCGCCAAAAGTGTCGCCATTGCCCAACTGGGCCAACTTAATTTCCTTGGCATTGGGTGATGGCTTACGCGTTAACAGGCATTGCCCTTTTTTAATCAGGTAATAATAATCACCGATACCGCCCTGCTCGAGTATAGTCTCGCCTTTGTTAAAATCGATGGATTCCAAACCCGTCAATATTTTTTGCAGATTGGCGGGCGGGAGACGTTGAAAAATAGGCGACCGCAATAACGCCGTCATCCAGTCATCCGGATCGTTTTCAGCCTCGTCAATGACCATGTAACTGTTGTCCTCTTTATCAGCCTTATAAGCAAGGGGTGGGAGATTTTTAATAATATCGGCATCCAAGCGAAAAAAACGAACCGTTCCATTCGCTACAGCATCGATTTTTCTTGGGATTTGGTGCGCCAACGCAAATTTGGCCGAATCGCTGTTCGCGGCAATCACTTCAACCACCATTCCGGCGGCCTGAAGCGTAACCTCTCCGCTGATCAGGTATACCAGCTGGGGCTCTGTATCACCCCTTTTAAATAAAAGATCATCCTGTATCTCTTCGACGGTGATTTCCGCGCACAACGCATCAAACTGAGCTCCCGGTATTGTCGCAAGCGGGATTAGTTTATGAATAATCGGTCTATCTTCAGAATCGACAGCTACAGCCATTCGGATATTCTAAGCAAGATGGCAAGGAAATGACAGCGTTGGGCATTTAAAATAATCTACTTTAGCACACCTTGTATTAAACGTTTTCACTCATATATTAGGTATCAACATGTTTAACAAACTGCGGAAAACCATGATGAAAACTAAATTACGCCAACAACTTTTATCGAGCACTTTTTTATCCGTTTATTTTGCGTTCGCCCCGATTGCCCAAGCCGCATTGCCGTCTTATATTGAAGGCCAGCCTTTACCCACGCTGGCGCCGATGCTTGAGCGCAGTATGCCGGCGGTGGTCAATATTTCCACCTCAACCAACATCCAGCTTAGCGAAAACCCGTTAATGCAGGATCCATTTTTCCGGCACTTTTTCAACGTACCCAACCAGCCGCGCCAACAACAACGGAACAGCTTAGGTTCTGGCGTCATTATCGACAGCAGCCAAGGCTTTGTACTGACTAATAATCATGTCATCGACAAGGCCGATAAAATCCTGGTGACCTTAACCGATGGCCGCCAGCTCAATGCCAAATTAGTCGGCACCGATCCTGAGTCGGATGTCGCCATCATCCAAATCCCCGCCGAAAACCTGACCATGCTGCCGATTGCCGATTCCAGCCAGCTGCGCGTTGGCGATTTCGTCGTCGCTATCGGCAATCCGTTCGGCTTGGGGCAAACGGTGACTTCCGGCATCGTCAGCGCTTTAGGCCGTTCAGGTCTTGGCATAGAAGGTTACGAAGATTTTATCCAGACTGACGCGTCGATCAATCCCGGCAATTCCGGCGGTGCCTTGGTCAATCTGCGCGGCGAATTTATCGGCATGAACACCGCCATTCTCGCGCCCAGCGGCGGCAATGTCGGTATCGGCTTTGCGATTCCGTCCAATATGGTGATGACCATCAAGGAATCGCTGGTCAAGCACGGCGAAGTTCGGCGCGGCTTGCTCGGTGTGACCACGCAGGATTTGACCCCCGAACTGGTCAAGGCGTTTAACCTGCAAAACAAACATGGCGCGGCGATCAGCCGCATTGAAAGCAACTCGCCCGCCGCCAAAGCAGGATTGGAGCCCGGCGATATTATTGTCGCCGCCAATAATCGCCCAATCAAAAACAGCCATGACATTCGTAATATCGTCGGCCTGATGCAGATTGGCGACAACGTGGAACTGGAATATTACCGGGGCAATGAGAAAAAACGGGTAACGGCAACCATTGGCAAACAGGAAATGCCGCAATTGGTTGGTAATAAACTGCATCCGACCTTGCAAGGCACGGTGTTAAGCACACCGCTGAAAAACCAGATTGAAGGCGTGTTAATTGAAAAAATCGACACCACCTCCAGCGCTTGGCGCATTGGCTTACGACCCGGCGACGTCATCGTGTCGGCCAACCGCTACCGTGTGCGCACACTCGAAGAATTAAAACAGGTCGTTGACCCGAACGGCCCCTTGCTGATTAACATACAGCGCGGACAGGAAGGCTTCTTTGTTGTGTTAAAGTAAGGCCGATTTCTAGTCGCAACGTAGGCGTCGCTACTAGAGCAATAATTATCAAATAAGCTAAAAATTAAACATGAGCACAGACAGACAATTCATCCCCTTAACCATTGCCATTCTGGTCGTGTCCGACAGTCGCACCGAGGCCGACGATGTATCCGGCAACACGCTGACGGAACGCGCCAGCGCTGCCGGGCATCGTATTATCGAAAAGAAAATAGTGCCTGACGACATTTATCACATCAGGGCAGCGGTTTCCAACTGGATTGCCGACGCCGAGGTCAATGTCATCATCAGCACCGGCGGCACTGGCGTCACTGGCCGGGATGGTACGCCCGAAGCCGTTGCGCCCTTGCTCGACAAAACCTTGGACGGTTTTGGCGAAGTGTTCAGGATGCTGTCTTATCAAGATATAAAAACCTCAACCATACAGTCCCGGGCGATTGCCGGTGTCGCCAATGCGACTTATATTTTCTGCCTGCCCGGTTCTTCGGGCGCCTGCCGCACCGCTTGGGATGCGTTAATCAAAGACCAGCTCGACCACCGCACCCGCCCCTGCAATTTGGTGCAATTGATGCCAAGGCTTCTGGAAAAATAATGCCTTTTTTATTGCTCGGCGCGTTAAGCGCCTTAGTCGGCGTCGCCATGGGCGCATTCGGCGCTCATGGTTTAAAAGCCATCCTCAGCCCGGAGCTATTGACAATCTACCAAACCGGGGCAACTTATCAGATGTACCACGCGCTCGGATTAATCGCTATCGCCCTGTTTCATCGGCAAGCGCCCGACTCCAAATTATTGCATTGGGCCGGCTGGCTGATGTTTATCGGCATCCTGCTATTTTCCGGCAGCTTGTATTTACTGGCACTGCTGAATTTAAAATGGCTGGGCATGATCACCCCGCTTGGCGGCGTCTGTTTTATCACCGCCTGGTTATTGCTTTCTATTTTCGCAGCCAAACATCACACGATTTTGGCTCATCACCACAGGTAACACTCATGCGCGACGCAAACCCACAAACCATTTATCTGAAAGACTACACCGTCCCCGACTATCTGATTCACAGTGTCGCGTTAAATTTCAGCCTTGATGACGAAAACACGCTGGTCAGTTCGCGGCTCACACTCAGCCGCAATCCTGCAAGCCAGTCTAAAGACAGCGCGTTGATCTTATCAGGCGAAAACCTGAAATTGATCCGCATTGCTCTTGATGATGGCGATGATTTAAGCCAAGACCATTACCTGCAAACTCAAGATACGCTGGTTATTCATCAGGTTCCGCAGCAGCAACGTTTTGTGCTGACCATAGAAAACGCGATTAACCCGAAAGCCAACACCGCACTGGAAGGCCTGTATCTGTCCAACGGCATGTTATGCACCCAGTGCGAGGCCGAAGGTTTCCGCAAAATCACCTATTTCCTCGACCGCCCCGACGTGATGACACTGTTCACCACCACGCTGACCGGCGACAAAGACCGCTACCCGGTCTTGCTATCCAACGGCAACAAAATCGCCCAAGGCGAGCTGCCGGATAACCGCCATTGGATAACGTGGGAAGACCCGTTCCATAAGCCGTGTTATTTGTTCGCGCTAGTCGCGGGACAACTTGAGCGTATAGAGGACAACTTCACCACGCAATCCGGCCGTACCATCGACCTGCAAATCTTTGTCGAAAAACACGACATCGACAAATGCAGCCATGCCATGCAGTCGCTGAAAAATGCAATGCTATGGGACGAACGGGTATACGGCCGCGAATACGACCTGGATTTGTACATGATTGTCGCGGTGAGCCATTTCAATATGGGCGCGATGGAAAACAAGGGGCTCAATGTGTTCAACACCAAGTTTGTGCTGGCGCGCCCCGATACCGCGACCGATTCGGATTATGAGCATATCGAAGGCGTCATCGCCCATGAATATTTCCACAACTGGACTGGCAACCGCATCACCTGCCGTGACTGGTTCCAGCTCAGCTTGAAAGAAGGCTTCACCGTATTCCGCGACCAGGAATTTACCGGCGATCGCACATCCAAAGCGGTTAAACGCATCGAAGACGTAATCGCGCTGCGCACCCGCCAGTTTGCCGAAGACGCAGGCCCACTGGCGCATCCGATACGCCCCGATGCCTACATCGAAATCAACAATTTTTACACCCTGACCGTGTACGAAAAAGGCGCGGAAGTGGTGCGCATGATTCACACGCTGCTCGGCGCCGACGGTTTCCGCAAAGGCAGCGATTTGTATTTTGAACGCCACGACGGCCAGGCGGTGACTTGCGATGATTTCGTTAGCGCAATGGAAGCCGCCAACGGCGTTGATTTGACGCAATTTCGCCGCTGGTACGCGCAGGCCGGAACGCCGATACTCACAGTGAAACAACATTATGACGCCGCCGCACAAACGCTGACTTTGAATCTAAGCCAAAGCTGTCCGCCAACACCGGGACAAGCCGTTAAAGAACCGCTGCATATTCCGGTCACCGTGGGTTTACTTAATAAAGACGGCTCTGCCCGGCCTTGCAATGCTCAGGGCGACCATCAAGTCATACTGCAACTGACCGAAGCCGAACAAGCCTTTACTTTTAGCGGTTTAGCTGAACAGCCGGCGCTTTCTATTTTAAGAGGTTTTTCCGCGCCGGTTAAACTGGAAATGGAGCGCAGCCTGGATGAATTGGCGTTTTTATTAAGCCACGACAGCGATACCTTTAACCGCTGGGAAGCCGGACAGCAACTGGCCGGACAGGTTATTGCCGAACTCATTGCCGATGTGCAAAACGGTCGGGAATTACAGCTCAACCCGATTATGATCCATGCCTTTAAACAGGTGCTGGAACAAGCGTGGGCCGACTTGTCGTATTTTTCGCTGCTGTTAACGCTGCCCTCGGAAACGTATCTGGCCGAACAAATGCCGGTGGTCGATGTCGACGCCATCCATGCCGCCCGCGAATTTGTCGTCCAAACATTAGCCGAACAGCTGCAAAGCCAGTTCCAGCGCTTATACCGCGAGCATCATAAAGATGAATCCGGGCACTTCGATGCCGGTGCAATCGGGCGCAGACGCATCAAAAACACCTGCCTGAGTTATCTGGGCAAACTGGGAAACAAAGACCTTCAGCAACTGGCGCAGCAGCAATTTAACAACGCTAAAAACATGACCGACCAAATGACGGCGCTGGCGGTTATCGTCAACAACCCGCATCCGGCCAAGCAACATTGTCTAGACAGCTTTTACCGGCAGTGGCGCGACGAAGCCCTGGTCATCGACAAATGGTTTGCGCTGCAAGCGGCCAACAGTCTGCCCGACACTTTTGCCACCGTGCAGGCGTTGATGCAGCATCCGGCATTCGACTTGAAAAATCCAAATCGGGTCAGGTCGTTAATCGGCGCCTTCAGCCAAGCCAACCCGCTGCATTTTCATGCCGCCAACGGCCAGGGTTATCGCTTCCTCGCCGACCAAATTATCGCGCTGAACACCTTGAACCCGCAGATTGCCTCGCGCATGGTGGGCGCCTTAACCTCATGGCGCCGTTATGATGAAGGTCGGCAAGCGCTGATCAAGGCGCAACTGGAGCGGATTATCAACACCGAAGCGATTTCCAAGGATGTTTACGAAGTGGCGAGCAAAAGTCTGGCCAATCCCACGCAATGAAAAACGTACTGATTACCGGCGCCGCCAAACGCATCGGCGCGGCCTGTACACGGCGCTTGCATGGTGCGGGCTGCAACGTGTTTTTGCATTACCGCTCGTCGGCGAGAGATGCACAACAGCTTTGCGCCGAGTTGAATCAAGCGCGACCCGATTCGGCCAAAATCATGCAGGCCGATTTGCTGAACATGGCTGAATTAAAGGCGCTTGCCGAAACCGCCAAGTTGGCGTGGGGCGGCATTGATGTGCTGATCAATAATGCCTCGTCCTTTTATCCGACAGCGATGGCGGAAGTGACTGAAACGCAATGGGATGAATTAGTCGGCAGCAACCTGAAAGCGCCGTTTTTTCTGTCTAAAGCCTTGGCTCACAGCTTGGCCGACAATAACGGCTGCATTGTCAACATTGTCGACATCCATGCCGAACGCGGTTTAAGCGGCTATCCCGTGTACAGCATTGCCAAAGCCGGACTGGCCGCGATGACCAAAATTCTAGCCAAGGAACTCGGCCCCAAAGTCCGGGTCAACGGCGTAGCGCCGGGCGCGATCATCTGGCCGGACAATGATTTATCCGATGCCGCCAAAACGGAGATATTGCAACGGGTGGCGTTAAAGCGTAGCGGCGAGCCGGATGACATTGCCAAAGCGGTACTGTTTTTGGTTAACGATGCCAATTACATCACCGGCCAGATACTCAGCGTCGATGGCGGGCGCACCTTATTCTGCTGAAACCCAAGATGGCGTGACTTTATGTTGCGCCAGCTTGGACTTGTCAAACCTGTCCCAAAGCTCGGCATAGCTGATATGGCTAATCGGATGTTGCAGATTCGGGGCAATTTCCGCCAAAGGCTCCAACACAAAAGCATAATGCTCGATTTCATCGCGGGGTATTTGCAAGCGGCCATCGTTGATAATTAAATCACCGTACAGCAACAAATCCAAATCCAAGGTGCGCGCGGCAAATTTCCGGCTGTCGCGGGTACGGCCATTATCCAATTCAATTTGCCGCAGCAACCTGGTGACCTCCTTCACCTCCAAGTCGGAATCGAAACCTACCACCAGATTGTAAAAAACATCGCCACTAAAGCCGACCGATTCAGACTCATAAACACTTGAAACCGTCAGCTTGCCAAAGGTTTGTTCAAGCGCATAGAGACTGGCGGGGACGTGAATCTCCTTGTTGATATTACTGCCTATGCTGATGTAGCCCGTGGTCACGACGGCCGCACTCCACGCTCAATGATAATGCCGACATCGCGGGCAACCGTGATGGCGCCTTTTTTGTTCAGCGTTATTCTCACCCACGGTACGTTGAATTCGCCACGGATAAGGTCGGCTATTTCCGAAATTAACTTTTCCACCAGCAAAAACTCGCTGGCCTCAACAAAAGCCACAATACGCTGGGAAACTGTCTTGTAATCAAGTGCGTATTGAATCTCGTCGGTTTCGGCGGCTCGCCGAATGTCCCAGGCCATCTCAATATCGAGGGCAACCGTCTGTTTGGTCACCCTTTCCCAATCGTAAATGCCGATGATCGTTTCTACTTCCAGGCCGCCTAAAAATATGATGTCCATAATGTTTTCCGGTTATGATGCGTGCTTTTTTTTAAAGGCGTAAGTATCAGGGAAACACCCGTTGCTTACAAGTTCAAAATGATGAAAAGGTTATCCAATGATTGAATGGTTATTTGTCCCAGCCGCCTATTTGATAGGCTCAATTTCCAGTGCCATACTTATTTGCCGACTGATGGGCTTACCCGACCCCCGCGAACAGGGTTCGGGCAATCCCGGCGCTACCAACGTGATGCGCATCGGCGGTAAAAAAGCGGCGGCAATCACACTGCTGGGCGATTCGCTAAAAGGCTTGCTGCCGGTCTATGCCGCAAACGCGTTGGGACTGCCCGCCGAACTGATAGCCGTGACCGGCCTAGCCGCCTTTATCGGCCACCTTTATCCGCTGTTTTTCAGTTTTAAAGGCGGCAAAGGCGTTGCCACATCGGTCGGCGTTTTGCTCGGCTTTTCCTGGCTGCTGGGTTTTGCCTTCATGGCAACCTGGTTCCTGATTTATAAGCTGGGCAAGATTTCATCCTTATCCGCCTTGGTCGCCTCGACCCTGTCGCCGATTTTCGCCTGGTTTATAACCGGCAATGAGGCAATTGTTGCCGCTTCATTGATGATGACGGTTTTTTTATTATGGCGGCATAAGAGTAATATTCAGCGGCTGTTGGCTGGGCAAGAAGGCTGATTAAGACGAAAGACCTTGTGAAACCATGAACAGCCGCATATCTTCATATTGCGGTTTGTGAATAAAAGGACAAAAAACTGTAAAAAAATGTCCCACTAAAGAATAAAAAACGGGCTCTTCCGTATTTCGCGGGGTAGCCACTACATGTAGATGCTGCACATTAGGCGAAATGGCATTAATATAATTTTCTCTCTAATATCAATTACTTTGGCAGTCGGCCGCTTTCATGAAGCGCTACCCCAAATATCTATATGTAGATTTGACCCCGCAAAATACGGAAGAACCAAAAAACGCTTTATTTAAAATAAGCTGTTATCGACCAATTACAGTCCTTCTAGTTACATTTATAGATGCCTTCGATAACTAAGCAACATAGGTCGACCGCGAATCAATGCCAGTTTTTAGCTCATGCGTTTGTTATGACGTTTAATCAGGCGAAGCCTCTATAATATTGAGAAAGTGCTCTCAGGTTAACTGAGATTGAAATGAATGTAAGATAACCAGTTCCAGATAATAATTTGCTAACTCTCTGGTGCATTGACAATAGAAAGCCAAAATGGAAAATCCATCAAAAATACATTTCGCAAAAATAAATCAAATGTATGGGGAAGTTATAGAAAAGTCCTATCAGTCTCCCCATGATTCGAAACTAGCAGAACTGTTTCAGTTTACGGAAGACTTGGCTTCTTGGTGCGAAGTTCTTGCCTGTCACACCGACACTACATTACTCATCAGTGCCTTGCATGAATATGAGCTTGGATTTCAGGCAGCCGTTTCAGGTCAATACCGCTTTGCCTTTTCTGCAAATAGATACTTTATCGAGCAAGTGTGTAAGTTTATATGCCTATCATCGAACGAATTTCACTTACGGCAGTGGAAAGGTGGATATCGAGACATACCATGGAATTCAATAATAGATAATGACAGTGGCATATTTTCTGTTAACTTCATCAGAGTTTTTTATTCTGAAATTGAATCTGAAGGAAAACATATTCTTGGGTTAGTATTGAAGCTATATCGGGAAACATCTGAATTTGTACATGGTAATTTCTTAAACATTAGAGTATTACCAAAAAATATTGACTTTGACGAAAACTTATTAAAAAAGTGGCTTGATAATATGGAAACCGCGAAGTTTATAGTTATATTTTTACTTTGCATGAGATTCTCAAAAGATCTCACAAAAAATGATTTGAATAAATTAGAAGATAGCATTAAAGACGAATTATGTGGAATAGAAGAGTTTAATCTTCTATTCATTGAGAAATAAACTATGTCTGATTTTAAAATAAGAACTGAAAATATAAAACCCTCTGAAATATTGGATTATTTCGTTGAGACACCTGAAGATAGATTAATAGTAGATCGATTAAAAAGTAGCACGCCAGTTATTTTGGTGGGTAGTAGAGGCGTAGGCAAGTCTTTCTTATTGAGAGTAGCAGAAGCTGAGCTTAAGAATAGCTTTGAAGAATCCAAAGTTCTCCCAGTATATATTTCTTTTTCTCAAGGCTCCGTATTACAGCTAAATAATGAAATACAATTTTATCAATGGATGTTGGCTAGGATTTGTTCTTCTGTTTTGCGCAGCCTAAAAAAGAACGGCGTTGTTTTACCTAACACAACATTTTTACATTCTGCCCACGAAGGTGACACAGCATACCTATCCAAACTAATTTCTGAGTTTGAATCGTCTTGGAAGGGTGGACTTGGCGATATCGATGTTTCGGCTCTTCCATCGATTGACAACTTTAAAGATAGTATCGAAGACATATGTGAAGAGAGTGGAATATCATACATAAATATTTTTATAGATGAAGCGGCTCATATTCTTAGGCCTGCTCAGCAGAGGCAGTTTTTTGGAATCTATAGAGATTTAAGCTCAGCTTTTATAAATTGCAATGCAGCTGTCTATCCAGGCGTAACTTCATTTGGTGATTATTTTCAACCAATTCATGATGCTTTATTTATTAACCTAGAAAGAGATCCAACTTCGTCCGGTTATATTGAAACTATGCGGAGTATGGTTGAAAAACAAGCTGACAGCAAATTAATGGCATCCATCGCAAAGAATATGGAAAATTTTTCTATCCTAGCTTTTTCAGCAACCGGAAATCCAAGGATATTGTTGAAAACAATAGGAAGATCACCATCAATATCTTCTAAGGAGGTGAACTCGACTATTAGAGAATTTTATAAAAATGATATTTGGGAAGAGCACTCCTTACTTTCTGATAAATACCCTGGTTTTTCCCAATTTATAAATTGGGGGAGAACATTTCTTGAAGAGACGGTGATTCCTGAAATCAAAAGTAAAAATGATTCATATCTCCAAGGAGATAAAAAGACATCTCGTTTTTTTTGGGTGAACCGGAAAGCACCTAAAAAAATCACGGCCGCCTTAAATCTACTTTGCTATACGGGCATAATTTCCTTACATTCTGAAGCTATGAAGGCAACGAGAAGTGAAATCGGTGCCAGATACAGCGTAAATATTGGTTGTTTGCTAGCTCAAGAGGTCAAGCCAGCAGCAACTGGCTTTGCAATAGTCAAAAATATCTATATTAAAAGAATGACAGAATATGGTGCTTACCATGAGGCATTTGAATCTCTAGCTAGTGATTTAGAAGATATTAGTGATACAGCGATTAATCAAGCGCTTCAACTACAGCTATCGAAATCAGTGGATTTTCTCGATCTACCCTTATGGCTGATAGATAGATTAAAAAGCATAAATCTGCATAACATAAAAGATGTACTTGATGCTACTGAGGAAACAATTCAGAAGGCATACTATGTTGGCGAAGCAAGATCTCGCTATATAAAGAATGAGGCTCTTTCAGCTGTATTTGAGTACATGGCTGGGTGAGCAGGGCGTTAATTCAAAAATAAATACTGTACTGTCTCACCGTCTGGATTGGGTCGAAAACAGCCATTACACCCGTTAAACCAATTAGAGTGCTCATAAGCTGGCTACTGACCTTTAGCCTGATCTAACCCAACTCACTAATCGGCCAACGGGGCCGGGCATAAATCTCCAGCCCTTGTTGCTGCCCCGCCATTAATCGCTGGCAACCGGCATAGGCTATCATCGCGCCGTTATCGGTACAAAATTGTAGCCTCGGAAAATAAAGCCGGGCATTTTCTTTGGCGACCATTTGGGTTAGGCTGGCGCGGATTTGCTTGTTGGCGCTGACACCGCCAGCGACGACCAATCTTTTTAAACCGGTTTGCTGTAGCGCCCGCTTGCATTTGATGCTCAGCGTCTCGGCTACTGCTTGTTGAAAGGCGGCGGCGATGTCGGCTTTGTCCTGCTCGGTTTTTTCCGAGTTGTTGACGGTATTCAGCGTGAAAGTTTTTAAACCGCTAAAACTAAAGTCCAGTCCGGGACGGTCGGTCATTGGCCTAGGAAATTTAATTTGCGGCGTGCCTAGTTCTGCCAGTGCCGACAGTTTCGGCCCGCCCGGATAGCCCAAGCCCAGCATTTTTGCCGTTTTGTCAAACGCTTCGCCAGCGGCATCGTCCAGCGATTCGCCCAATAATTGATAACGGCCAATGCCTTCAACCTGTACCAGCAGCGTATGTCCGCCGGAAATTAGCAAGGCAACAAAGGGAAATTCCGGCGGATTTTCTTCCAGCATCGGCGCCAACAAATGCCCTTCCATGTGATGCACAGCAAGGGCGGGGACTTGCCAAGCCCAGGCTAGACTTCTGGCTGTAGCCGCACCCACCAGCAACGCACCCATCAGGCCGGGGCCTGCGGTGTAGGCAACGCCGTTAATGTCGCTGCCGGTCAAGCCGCTTTCTTGTAAGCACTGCTTGATCAAGGGCGCTAATTTCCGGATGTGGTCACGCGATGCTAATTCTGGGACAACGCCGCCATATTCGCTGTGCATGTCGATCTGGCTGTATAAAAGATGGCTAAGCAGGCCACGTTCTGAGTGATAAATGGCGACGCCGGTTTCATCGCAAGAGGTTTCTATGCCTAAAACGTACATTGAGTTTTTGAAATTTATAAAAGTAAAGGTATAATTAAGGGTTCTGTTTGTTCAGTGGATTCAAAAATCCTAACTTTTTAAATATTAACATATTCAGGTCATTATAATGCCATCAGTAAAAATCAAAGAAAACGAACCATTTGATATTGCCATTCGCCGCTTCAAACGCGCTTGTGAAAAAGCCGGTGTCTTAGCTGAAGTACGTCGTCGCGAGTTTTACGAAAAACCAACTGCAGAGCGCAAACGCAAAGGCGCGGCAGCAGTTAAACGTCATTTGAAAAAATTGGCGCGCGAGCGTTACGCGTTGAAAAACTTACGTCGTGGACGCCCTGCACTGTAAGCACTTAAGGTTAATATCATGGATTTATTAACAGATCGTATCAAGGAAGATATGAAAGCCGCGATGAAAGGCGGCAATAAAGCACGGTTAGGTGTGATTCGTTTGATTTTGGCCGCGATTAAACAGGTCGAAGTCGACGAGCGCATTGTGCTGGACAATGAACGCGTTATCCAGGTTCTCGACAAAATGCTCAAGCAACGCCGCGAATCTATCCGGCAGTTTGCCGATGCCGGCCGAACCGATCTGGTCGCCATTGAAGAAGCTGAAATCCCGGTGATTCAGGATTTCTTGCCGCAAGCTTTGACTGAGGCCGAAATTGATGCCATGGTCAAGGATGCTGTCGCAGAATCCGGCGCCGAATCGGTTAAGGATATGGGCAAGGTCATGGCTTTGTTGAAAGCAAAAATGCAGGGGCGCGCCGACATGTCGGTGGTCAGCAATAAAATCAAAGCCGCACTGGCCGGATAGTTTCTTTATATCGATTTCCCCGGCAACGACCCCCACGTTGCCCCACATCCGAGCATAGCCGTGTCCGGTAGAATCCCTCGCGAGTTTATTGACGAGCTTTTGGTGCGGGTTGATATAGTCGATTTAATCGATTCGCACGTCCCTCTAAAAAAAACGGGTAACAATTTTGTCGCCCGCTGCCCTTTTCATGCCGAAAAAACCCCCAGTTTTTCTGTAAACCGAAAAAAACAATTTTTTCATTGTTTCGGCTGCGGCGCGAGCGGTAACGCCATTACTTTTCTGATGGATTTTAGTCACCTTGATTTTGTTGAAGCGGTCGAAGATTTAGCAGGTTTTATCGGGGTTGATGTTCCTCGCGAATCAGTCAGCCACCAGCCAAGCAGCCCGAACAAGGACAAGTCGAGCCAACTCTATGCGCTGATGGAACAGGTCGCAGCCTTTTATGTGGAACAACTGCGCACCGGCAATGAAGGAAAAAAAGCGGTTGAATATTTAAAAAACCGGGGCGTCGACAGCAATTGCGCCGACAGCTTTATGCTGGGCTATGCGCCAGACCAGTGGAAAGCATTGACCTCCCGCTTCGACCAGGCATTATTGCTCGAAGCCGGATTATTAGTCAGTAAGGAAGGGGGGCAACCCTATGACCGTTTTCGCGGCCGACTGATGTTCCCGATCAGGGATAAGCGCGCCAGGATTATCGGTTTTGGCGGACGGGTACTGGATGATTCTTTACCCAAATACTTGAATTCCCCGGAAACGCCCCTATTTCACAAGGGCAAAGAGGTTTACGGCCTCTATGAACTACTGGAAAAGAACAGCAAACCGCAGCGGATATTGATTGTTGAAGGCTATATGGACGTTATCGCCCTGGCTCAATTTGGTATTCATTATGCGGTTGCCTCTTTGGGTACGGCGGCCTCGCAAGCGCACCTGGATTTGTTATTCCGCTTCGCGCCGGAACTGGTGTTTTGTTTCGATGGCGACAAAGCTGGACGGGAAGCGGCATGGCGGGCCATGGAACCTGCCTTTTCCAGCTTAAAGGAAGGGCGGCAGATACGCATTATGCTGTTGCCGCAAAGCCATGATCCTGATTCCCTGGTACGCGAAGAAGGCACTGATGGATTCACCGCCCGAGTACAAGGCGCCGAAACCCTGTCAGACTATTTCTTTGGTCATGTGGCGAATGACCTAAACCTGTCCGAAATGGAAGGTAGGGCGCAATTAATAAACAAAGCCAGGCCGTATTTGGAAAAGCTACCTGAAAGCATCTTCAAGGACATGATGCTTACTCGGCTAAAACAGCTATCTGGATGGGATCGACTGGATGTTCTGGAAAATGCAGCTACACTTGTTCCAAATAAGGTTCCAAATCAGACGTATAAACAAGGCAAAAAAAGGCCGCAAGATAATGCCAGATTATCAACCGCACGCGTCGCCATCGCGTTGCTGGTTCAAAATCCCAGACTTGCCGAAATGGTTGAGCAACAAGAGATTGATTGGGACGGACTGGACTTCCCGGGAGCACCACTGTTTAAAAACATTCTGCAACTTATTACAGGGAAAAACCCGGCAAGCACCGCTGTTTTACTGGAATGTTATCGGAATACTGCCGAAGAAAAAGCCATAAAAGCATTGGCCTTATTGGACTTGCAGGTTTCAGATGACAATATAGACAATGTATTTTGCGATGCATTGAATACACTGCTAACCCAATCCAGAGACGCCTGTATAGCTAAATTACTGGACAAAGACAGGACCCAAGGGCTGAATGCACAAGAGAAACAGCTGTTACGCAACATGCTGACAGCCAAATAGCCCCATACAGGGCTCTTTCTTGCCCGACACATTTCGGGTTAAATGCAAATCGTTTCAGACAGATTTGTAGTGCAAAACAACAGAAATTTGTAGTATAATTTTCGGTTCGGCAAAACCAGCTGAGCCGAGTCTTCCGCGAGTGAACAATGAATCAAGAACAACAGCAATCACAACTTAAACAACTGATAGCAAAAGGAAAAGTACAGGGATACCTGACTTACGCCGAGGTTAATGATCATTTGCCCAGCGATATTGTTGATCCTGAACAAATTGAAGACATCATTGGCATGATCAATGACATGGGGATTCAGGTTTATGAAGTTGCACCGGACGAAGATTCCCTTATTACTGATTCAGCCGCTGTCACCACAGATGACGAAGACGCTGAAGAAGTTGCCGCTTTAGCCTCCGTCGACAGCGAATTCGGCCGGACTACCGATCCCGTGCGCATGTACATGCGGGAAATGGGCTCAGTAGAATTGCTGACCCGTGCAGACGAACTAAAAATTGCCAAACGCATTGAAGAAGGCCAGCAGCAACTGGTTAAAGCCATTGCCCGCTCCTGTATCGTGGTCGACGATTTTATCCAGTCATTCGACAACATTTCCTCTGAAGAAGGCGGTATCCGACTGGCTGATTTGATTTCCGGCTTTGTTGATTTGAGCGAACCCGATGACTTTATCAGCGCATTGCCCGTCACTGATGATGACGCCGTTATTGTTGTCGAAGAGACTGCCGTCGAAGAAGAACCCAAAGGCTTAAATTACGAAGAAGTCAAAGAACGGGTCGAGACACTCAGAAAACAGTTAAAAACAGCAGCAGCGGCAATCAAAAAACATGGCTATCTGAACGAAAAAACGGAAAACGAGATTGAAATCTTGGCCGACCTGTTCATGGAATTTAAGTGGACGCCGCAATATTTAAAGAAATTGACCGCCATTATCCCTAACGGCGTTGCCGCTGTACGCGAGCAGGAAAAGCTGATTATGGACGCCTGCATTAATCATGCAAAAATGCCGCGCAAAGAATTCATCACCTCTTTTCCTGAGCACGAAACCAGCTCGGAATGGCTTGACCAGTATTTAGGCGCAAACGGCAAATACGCCGAAGCACTGAAAGAACGCGAAAAGGACATCAGAAAAGCCCAAAAAACATTGACCGAGATAGAGGCGCAATACGGCTTAACGATTAGCGGCCTAAAAGACATTAATCGTCGTATGTCCATTGGCGAAGCCAAAGCACGGCGCGCTAAAAAAGAAATGATCGAAGCCAATTTAAGGCTGGTTATCTCCATCGCCAAAAAATATACTAATCGCGGTTTGCAATTTTTGGATTTGATTCAGGAAGGCAATATCGGCCTAATGAAAGCGGTTGATAAATTTGAATACCGTCGCGGCTACAAATTTTCCACTTATGCAACCTGGTGGATTAGACAGGCCATTACCCGCTCGATTGCGGATCAAGCCCGGACTATTCGTATCCCGGTACACATGATTGAAACAATCAACAAATTGAATCGGATTTCCCGGCAAATTCTTCAGGAATTAGGACGGGAGGCGACGCCGGAAGAACTGGCTGAACGCATGGAAATGCCCGAGGACAAAGTTCGTAAGGTATTGAAAATAGCCAAAGAACCGATTTCCATGGAAACCCCAATCGGTGACGATGAAGATTCTCATTTGGGAGATTTCATAGAAGATGCTAAAGTACTGTCCCCTGTGGAAGCGGCAACGATTGCCGGTTTGCGCGAATCAACACAAAATGTGTTGGCTGGATTAACAGCTAGGGAAGCGAAAGTCTTGCGTATGCGTTTTGGTATCAACATGAATACCGACCATACGCTGGAAGAAGTGGGCAAACAGTTTGACGTGACACGCGAAAGAATCCGTCAAATTGAAGCCAAGGCACTCAGAAAATTGAGGCACCCATCCAGATCAGAGCAGTTGAGATGCTTTTTGGATGGCGAGTAACGAGCAAATAAGGGCCCTTAGCTCAGTTGGTTAGAGCGTCCGACTCATAATCGGCAGGTCGTAGGTTCAAGTCCTACAGGGCCCACCATAAACATCAAAAGGCTGCCTACGCAGCCTTTTGTATATCTGGGTTTTATATTTTAGCAAGGTGGTATCGTGAGCAATAACTATACATTCACATCAGAATCGGTTTCAGAAGGGCATCCTGATAAGGTTGCGGATCAAATTTCAGATGCGGTACTTGATGCCCTTTTGGAACAAGATCCCCGTTCACGCGTTGCTTGTGAGACCTTAGTAAAAACCGGCATGGTTATTTTAGCTGGCGAAGTCACTACCGATGCCTGGGTCGACCTTGAAGCGCTGGTACGAAAAGTAGTTTGCGACATCGGCTATGACCACGGCGACATTGGTTTCGACGGCAACAGTTGCGCAGTTTTAAATGCCATCGGCAAACAATCATCCGACATCGCGATGGGTGTTGATGAAGGTGAAAACCACGAACAAGGCGCAGGCGATCAAGGTTTAATGTTCGGTTATGCCAGCAATGAAACTGATGTATTAATGCCGGCGCCCATCACCTATTCCCATCTGCTGGTCAAGCGCCAAGCCGAAGTGCGTAAAAATAAAGTGTTGCCTTGGCTGCGTCCTGACGCCAAAAGCCAAATCACCTTCCGCTATGAAGATAACAAACCGGTCGCCATTGATGCGGTTGTTTTATCAACCCAGCATTCACCGGAAATCAGCACCAAAGCGCTGCACGAAGCGGTCATGGATGAAATTATCCTGCCGGTACTGCCTAAAGAATGGTTGCATAAAGACACTAAATATTTTATTAACCCAACCGGCCAGTTCGTTATCGGCGGCCCTGTTGGCGATTGCGGCTTAACCGGGCGTAAAATCATCGTCGACACTTACGGCGGCATGGCCAGACATGGCGGCGGCGCATTTTCCGGCAAAGATCCTTCAAAAGTCGATCGCTCTGCAGCGTACATGGCACGCTATGTAGCTAAAAACATTGTAGCTGCCGGTTTAGCTGATCGTTGTGAAATTCAAGTGTCTTACGCCATTGGCGTGGCTGAACCGACCTCTATCAGCATTGAAACCTTTGGCACCGGCAAAATCAGCGAAGATCGGTTGGTGCAAATTGTCAGGGATATTTTTGATTTACGGCCTAAAGGTTTGATAGCAGCCCTTGGCTTGTTGAAGCCCATTTACCAAACCACAGCCGCTTACGGTCACTTTGGCCGCACCGAAGACTCTTTTAGCTGGGAAAAAACCGATAAGGTTGACGCCTTAAAAGATGCCGCCGGTCTTTAATTAAATAACCAAGGAAACATAATGAGCCAAGCAGATTATAAAGTCGCCGATATTGAACTGGCAGCCTGGGGCCGTAAAGAAATTAATATTGCCGAAACTGAAATGCCGGGCTTAATGGCCTTGCGTGAAGAATTTGGCACAGCGCAGCCGTTAAAAGGTGCGCGTATCGCCGGCTGTTTGCACATGACCATTCAAACAGCGGTACTGATCGAAACATTGACGGCATTAGGCGCCACCGTGCGCTGGTCTTCGTGCAACATTTTCTCTACCCAAGACCATGCGGCTGCAGCCATGGCAGCAGCCGGCATTCCGGTATTTGCCTGGAAAGGCGAGACCGAAGAAGAGGCGGAATGGTGCATTGAGCAAACCATCATGGGCACAGACGGCTGGCGTCCGAACATGATTCTGGATGATGGCGGTGATTTGACCAACATGATGCACGACAAATTCTCTGACTTGATAGCGGATGTCAAAGGCTTGTCGGAAGAAACCACAACAGGCGTGTTGCGATTATACGAACGGGTCACCAAAGGCACATTAAAAGTGCCCGCATTCAACGTCAACGACTCAGTCACCAAATCAAAATTCGACAACCTGTACGGCTGCCGCGAATCATTGGTTGACGGCATCAAACGCGCCACCGACGTCATGATTGCCGGCAAAATCGCCGTCGTCTGCGGTTACGGCGATGTCGGCAAAGGTTGCGCCCAATCCTTGCGCGGCTTGGGCGCTACCGTGTGGATTACCGAAATCGACCCGATTTGCGCATTGCAAGCGGCGATGGAAGGCTATCGCGTGGTCACGATGGAAGATGCAGCGCCTTTGGCTAACATTTTTGTTACCGCGACCGGCAACTTTAATATCATCACTCATGCGCACATGGTGGCAATGAGAGACCAGGCAATTGTATGCAATATCGGCCATTTCGACGCCGAAATCGACATCGCCTCGTTGCGTCAATACACCTGGGAAAACATCAAGCCGCAAGTCGACCACGTCATTTTTCCAGACGGCAAACGCCTGATTATCTTGGCGGAAGGCCGTTTGGTAAATCTGGGTTGCGCCACCGGACATCCCAGCTTTGTGATGTCCAATTCATTCTGCAATCAAGTGCTTGCACAAATGGAACTGTGGGCAAATTCAGCGCAATATGAAAACAAAGTCTATATCCTGCCTAAAAAGCTGGACGAAAAAGTCGCCAGATCGCATCTCAAACAACTGGGTGTGAATTTGACCGTACTCACTGAGGAGCAAGCCAACTATATTAATGTACCGGTTGAAGGGCCTTATAAAGCCGATTATTACCGTTATTGATTTATCTTCTTCTCGCGGTTCCCGTGGGAATGCTATCGGTGCCGCCGTCAGCGGCACCGATACAATAAAACCTACAGCAGTGCCGACAAAGTCATAGCCCCTCGGCTTCAAGCTCTTTGTCCATAAAGTCGTTAGCTTCCCGTCAGTGAGTCTTTAAAATGTCATCACCACACACACATCCACAGCTTTTCAGTTTCGAATTTTACCCGCCCAAAACCGAAGAAGGTGCCGCGAGTTTGCAGGTTGTACACAGCAAACTGGCTAAACTCAACCCCGATTTTTTTTCCGTCACTTTCGGCGCAGGTGGTTCGACCCGCGATCTTACTTTCACTACGGTGATCGATATTCAAGCTAAAGGTATTGCCGCTGCGCCGCATTTGTCCTGCGTTGCCTCGACTAAAGATAACATCCGTGCGATTCTGAAAGATTATCAGCAGCATGGCATCCGCAAAATTGTGGCCTTACGCGGCGACTTGCCTTCCGGCACTATGTCGGCCGGTGAATTCCGCTATGCCAATGAACTGGTTGAATTTATTCGCCAGGAAACCGGCGACCATTTCCAGATTCATGTCGCCGCTTATCCTGAAGTGCATCCACAAGCCGCTAATGGTGTGGAAGACTTTAAAAATTTCAAACGCAAAGTGGAGGCTGGAGCCGATGCAGTCATCACCCAATATTTTTATAACGCCGAAGCGTATTTCTATTTTGTCGATGCCTGCGAAAAAGCCAACATAAGCATTCCCATTGTGCCCGGTATTATGCCGATTACCCAATATGCGCAATTGTTCCGCTTCTCAGATATGTGCGGCGCCGATATTCCCCGCTGGCTTAGAAAACGTCTGGAAAGTTTTGGCGATGATAGGGAATCAATACAGGCATTCGGTCTGGATGTGGTCAGCGAGCTGTGTCAGCGTTTACTTGACGGCGGCGCGCCGGGTTTGCATTTTTACACGATGAATCAGGCAGCACCGACTTTAGCGATTTTGGATAATTTAAAGCGGTAACTATCATGGCAGCAGAATCCAAACAAGCCAGCGAATGGATTAGTGAAGAGGCCTATTTACAAGGCGAACTCGTTAGTGAAATAAAGCACGAATATATTGACGGCGATGTTTATGCGATGGCGGGCGCGAGTAAAAATCACCAGCGTATTACGGGCAATGTCAGCAGAAAATTTGGCAATCAATTAGAAAACACGCCCTGTGAACCGTTTGCATCGGATATTAAAGTTAAAGTCGGCAGCCAATTTTTTTATCCCGATGTCATGGTGGTGTGCGAGGATGAAAATGGCAACGATTATTACACCGAAAAGCCCGTCATTATTGTCGAGGTCTTATCCAAATCCACCCGCAGGATGGATGAAACCGCTAAAAAATTCGCCTATCAAACTCTGCCGACGCTAAAGGAATATGTGTTAATCGAGCAGGATTTTGTCGATGTCGAAGTTTGCCGCCGCAGTGAAGGCTGGGTATCCCGCCATTATTTTATGGGCGATAACGTGACCTTTGAATCAGTGGGCTTAAGCTTAGCTGTGGCGGATATTTATCAGCGTGTTGATAATGAAGATGTAATCTCTTTTGTTAATTCACTTAACCAGCCATAGCGGCTAACACCACCTTTTCCCTACCCGTGTCCAATCAATCACTTTCCCAGCGCGACCTTTCCGTTTTGTGGCATCCCTGCACACAAATGAAAGACCACGAAAACTTTCCTATCATCCCAATCAAACAAGGCCGGGGCGTTTGGCTGGAAGACTTCGACGGCAACCGCTATCTCGATGCCATCAGTTCGTGGTGGGTCAACCTATTCGGCCACGCCAACCCGTCCATCAATGCCGCCTTAAAAGACCAGCTCGATACCCTGGAACAGGTGATTTTTGCCGGTTTCACCCATGAATCGGCGATCAAGTTGGCGGAAAGACTGATTGAAATAACGCCGTCCGGATTAACGCGTTGTTTTTATGCCGACAACGGTTCGGCGGCGGTCGAAGTCGCGCTGAAGATGAGTTTTCACTATTGGCGCAATCTTGGACAAACCCAAAAAACCAAATTCATCACGCTGGAAAACAGCTATCACGGCGAAACCTTGGGCGCACTGGCAGTCGGCAATGTGGCGCTGTATAAAGAAACTTACGCGCCGCTGTTAATGGACGTCATCACCGTGCCGGGTCCTGACTGTTATCACCGCGAACCCGGCGAATCCTGGGCGGATTATTCCACCCGCCGTTTTGCGCCGATGGAACAGGCGCTGCAACAACACGGCGATAGCGTGTGCGCGGTCATCATCGAACCTCTGGTGCAATGTGCCGGCAACATGCGCATGTACGATCCGGTTTATTTGAAATTGCTGAGGGATGCCTGCGACAAATACAACGTGCATTTAATCGCCGATGAAATCGCCGTCGGTTTTGGCCGCACCGGCACCTTGTTTGCTTGCGAACAGGCAGCCATCAGCCCCGATTTTATCTGTCTGTCCAAAGGCCTGACCGGCGGCTATTTGCCGTTGTCGGCGGTATTGACCACCGACCGCATGTATCAAGCCTTTTACGACGATTATCAAAACATGACGGCTTTTTTACATTCGCACAGCTATACCGGCAATGCGCTGGCATGCCGCGCCGGACTTGCCACCCTTGAGATTTTTCAGCACCACCATATCATCGAAAAAAACCGGGCTTTGGCGGCAACCATGGCGAAAGCGGCAGCGCGCTTTCATGACCATCCCAACGTCGCCGAAGTCCGGCAAACCGGCATGATTCTAGCCATTGAACTGGTCAAAAACAAACAGACCCGCGAAGCCTACCCTTGGCAGGAGCGGCGCGGGCTTAAAGTCTACCAATACGCCTTGTCCAAAGGCGTATTATTGCGCCCATTAGGCAATGTCATTTATTTCATGCCGCCCTATATTGTCACCGAGGAAGAGCTTTTATTGATCGCCGACGTGGCTTGGCAAGGCATACAGCACGCAATTAAGGACTGACTATGCGCGTCTCACGCTTATATACGCCGACCGCACTGACAACCGGCCAACGCATCGAACTCGATGACGATAACGGCCACTATGTCAGAACCGTGTTGCGCTTAAAAAGCGAGCATCCGCTCATTTTATTTAACGGTCAGGGCGGCGAATATCTGTGTACGGTCGCCGAAGTCAGCCGTAAAAGCGTGTCGGTTACGGTTGAAAAATGGCAAGATCGCAGCGTCGAATCGCCGCTACACGTCACTTTAGGTTTAGGCATCTCACGCGGCGACCGCATGGATTTAGTGGTACAAAAAGCCGTGGAATTGGGCGTCAATCAGATTACGCCGTTAACAACAGAACGCTGCGTGGTGCAATTTAAAGGCGAGAAAAAACCGCAACGCCTGCTGCATTGGCAAAAAATAGTGCAACATGCCGCCGAACAAAGCGGCAGAACCATTTTGCCCGCAATGCCGGAAATCGAATCGCTGCCCGCCTGGGTCGGCCAACAACAAGGGCTGAAAATTTTTCTCGATCCTTATGCCGAAACCACTTTAACCGAATTAACGCCCGAAGCGCTAACAGCAGGACGCCGGGTGACCTTGCTCACCGGCCCCGAAGGCGGTTTTTCCGACCAAGAACGCAACCTGGCCAAAGCCGCCGGTTTTATCCCCGTCCGTTTAGGCGCGCGCATTTTAAGGACCGAAACCGCATCCCTGGCCGCCTTAGCCGCCGTGCAATTGTTATGGGGCGATTTTGGCAAAGAACCGTTATGAACAAGCGTATGACTTACGCGCTAGTGCCGCTTGGCGTTCTGCTGGCGGCATCATCATTAGCGTGTATCGTCGGCTATTTCGTTTTCCAAGGCTTGGACGGGCAGCTACCTTTAGCGAAAATCATCAGCAAATCGACACAGTTATTCTTAGTGTTGAGCATTTTTCCGGCGATGAGCTATCTGAAATTGAGCAAAGCCGACTTGGGCTTTGCGCCAACACCGGTATTTTTAAAGCAACTGGCACTCGGCTTCGGTCTAGGCTTTGCCACCCTGATGCCGGTATTTATCATCGAATACGCGCTGGGCATCCATATCATTGACCAAGCGCAGCAATGGACAGCGAGCCTTGTAGCTAAAAAAATGCTGGTTTCATTGTTGCTGGCTTTCATCATCTCACTGATTGAAGAACCGCTGTTCCGGGGCATTTTGTTCGCCGGTTTAAACAAAAAATTGTCAGTCATATCGGCCATTTTAATCAGCTCAAGCTACTATGCCGCGCTGCATTTTTTAAACAGCAAAACTCAGATAGCTGTTGACCAAGCCAGCCTAGCCAGCGCTTTCAGCTTGCTTGGCGAAGCCTTTGCCAACTTGCTGAACCCGGACATCCTATCGGCATTTTTTGCCTTGTTGATGGTGGGTATTTTTCTGGGCGTAATCAGGGCCAAAGTAAAACACAGCCTGGGTTTATGTATCGGCTGCCATACCTGCTGGGTGTGGCAAATTAAAATGAGCAAAAGCCTGTTTAACACCGATGCCGGCTCCGATTACCTGTATCTGGTCAGCAGTTATGACGGCGTGATCGGGCCTTTAGTCACCGGCTGGCTCAGTGCCGCCCTCATCGGCTATTTTATTTATCAATATAAGTTCGTAACTAGGAGGCAAGGTGATGCTGGTTGAATTCGCCATCGGTTATAAAACGAATACTGAAAAAAACACGACGTGTTTATTTAAGTTGCTTCCACCTTCCGCGAATATAGTCCAAGGCTTCCTGAATATTCAGATCACGCGTTGCACCGCCCGTCCTCACGAAAAATTTTGGCGAGCCTCCTTGATTTAAAAACACCGGCCTTGTCGAGGGCGAAGTGATAAGCCGACAGACGTCTTTATTATCAATTACGTGAAATAAAATATGCACAAATCCACATAAATCAGCGCCAATATTTGTGGTAATCACCGTCATCACCGCTTGTTCAAATCCATCCTGACCGGGCTTTTTCAGCGTTTGATAATCTTTTTCCAGGCCTAAAATCTCGCCATTGTCAGCAACGCCAATCAATAACGTTCCACCTTTAGGGCCATTCAAAAATCCCACCAACGTTTTTAAAACAACACCTTCGAGAGTCCGATTAATGCGACTCTCAACCATATCCCAACGCAACGACGATTTGAATTCCAAAGTCGAGTCGCCCGAGGGAACTTCCCCCTCAGGCGCTCACAGAACCGTACGTGAGACTCTCGCCTCATACGGCTCTTCATGTCCCTTGCAAATTACCAAGTTTGCGTAAATCTTAAGTTCCTCCCATTTCTGGTTGACCAA
>JAUXXQ010000023.1 GCA_030684815.1 Methylobacter sp.
ATTCGAGGAGGCCTCACCCAGATTTCCACTCATGATAGCGAAGTAGTGCTGACTCTAGCCATGGAGAGGCGAGCGTGTGTTCGGAATAAAAATATAAGAGATCGCTTTACTGAATTTTTATGATGCTCTGAGTTGCTGTTCGTTTGCCAGCCACTTTATTATGTTTCAATCCACGCGCCCACGCGGGGCGCGACTGGACTGCAAAACTTAGGAAAACTTGTAGTTGCGTTTCAATCCACGCGCCCACGCGGGGCGCGACGTTATCAAAGCCCAGGTGACGTGCTGCAATCATGTTTCAATCCACGCGCCCACGCGGGGCGCGACGATCAACTCGGATTCCATCATCACCGGCACTGTTTCAATCCACGCGCCCACGCGGGGCGCGACCGGCGATGCCGTGAAATGAGGGTGTAACTACAGCGTTTCAATCCACGCGCCCACGCGGGGCGAGACTGAGTTCGATAACACCACGTTTACCTGCAAACTGTTTCAATCCACGCGCCCACGCGGGGCGCGACGATCGCGGATAGTCAGGGTAATTTCGGAAGATGTTTCAATCCACGCGCCCACGCGGGGCGCGACACGGTGACATTATGCGAGTTGGCGGAACGGGTGTTTCAATCCACGCGCCCACGCGGGGCGCGACTTTGGCCAATTTTTGCGCCGCTTTTGGCAAATGTTTCAATCCACGCGCCCACGCGGGGCGCGACCTACGTGCGTGCTGCCATTGGCCGCAAACGCTGTTTCAATCCACGCGCCCACGCGGGGCGCGACGCCCTTGGTTCA
Source organism: Methylobacter sp. (assembly GCA_030684815.1). Taxonomy (GTDB): domain Bacteria; phylum Pseudomonadota; class Gammaproteobacteria; order Methylococcales; family Methylomonadaceae; genus Methylobacter_A. The sequence continues at coordinate 787 of JAUXXQ010000023.1, forward strand.
GCTTTGCCCTGGCCGCACCTGGTTTCAATCCACGCGCCCACGCGGGGCGCGACTTTCGAAAATTTGAAAATGTAATTGCCGCCGATGTTTCAATCCACGCGCCCACGCGGGGCGCGACGTTTCGATAAGTGGATTCAGTATGCAACGCAAGTTTCAATCCACGCGCCCACGCGGGGCGCGACATCCTCGTCCGGATAGGTCATTGCACTGATGCCGTTTCAATCCACGCGCCCACGCGGGGCGCGACTGCTTCTCTTTCGCTTGCTGAGTTTTTGTTTCTTGTTTCAATCCACGCGCCCACGCGGGGCGCGACGTCTTTTTGCGCGTCAGTAAACGTGACGCCTGTTTCAATCCACGCGCCCACGCGGGGCGCGACAAACAAACTGGAGCAATATTTACGGTAGGGCTGTTTCAATCCACGCGCCCACGCGGGGCGCGACGCGGGTGCTCAATACACTTAGCTATCACGGACAGTTTCAATCCACGCGCCCACGCGGGGCGCGACATTTACCACGCCGGTATGTTGCTGGGCGAAACCGTTTCAATCCACGCGCCCACGCGGGGCGCGACACAGTGGGCGGGAAATATTACATCAGGGCAGGGTTTCAATCCACGCGCCCACGCGGGGCGCGACCACCATCTTTTCCGGCGTAATATTCGACCGATTGTTTCAATCCACGCGCCCACGCGGGGCGCGACGTCGGCGTGACCGGAGATTTGGCTTTATTGCTTGTTTCAATCCACGCGCCCACGCGGGGCGCGACGTTCTTTTGAGCATATCCCGTGAGTTTTCTCGCGTTTCAATCCACGCGCCCACGCGGGGCGCGACTGGCGGCGCAAGCACGGGCGACGCGCTCAAAAGTTTCAATCCACGCGCCCACGCGGGGCGCGACCACAGTTGCCTAACTAATTGAATTTAATGGCTCAATAGCCAATAACTTGCGAACCAGTCAAAAACATCTGCGAAAACATTATAAATCATTCACCTGAAAATAAAAAATCACCATAAAATCAATCCATTAAACTAATCTGCGGAGGGTGTTGATTTTTAATAATGTCAAAGATTAGAATGAAACTATAACTTTTAACGGGCATAGGTAAATCCAATGGCAGACATCGTAGCGCGTAACGGCAATGAAATAACTCTCCAAGTCACCCTCAAACTGACCGGCAGTTTACTGGAGATGGAAAACCTCATCTTGGATGGCTGCAATGACATCGGCTGTTTAGCCACAGCAGAGGCGTTGCAGCGCTTTGATACCGATGGCAGCCCCATTAAATTGGGTGACACCAAAATGACCGCCCGCTGCAAAAGCAATAAAACCTACCAAAGCCCGTATGGCAGTGTCGACGTGGAACGCTATGTTTACCAAACATCAAGAGGTGGCAAGATCCATTGTCCACTGGAACAAAATGCCCGCATCATCCGCAGTGCCACGCCGAAATTCGCGCAACAAATATCGCACAAATACGCCAATATGAATGCGCCCTCCGTGTGCCAGGATTTGGCGGACAACCATCACCGCAAAATTGCCCATTCCTACCTGCAGGACGTCAGCGATTGCGTCGGCAGCATTGCCCAAGCCAAGGAGGAAGTCTGGGAATACACCACGCCCGCGCTTGACGAAGCCGTCACCGCCATCGTGGTAAGCCTTGATGGCGCTTATGTGCCCATGCGCGATGACGGCTACCGGGAAGCGATGGTGGGTAACATTTCACTGTACGATGTAGAGGGCAAACGCCACCATACCATCTATATCGGTGAAGCCCCGGAATACGGCAAGGGGACTTTTTTCCAACGCATGGAAAAGGAGATTGCCACCGTCAAAAAATACTATCCCAGCGCCCTCTACCTGGGCATTGCCGATGGCGCCAAAAATAACTGGTCGTTCCTGGAACAACATACCGAGCGCTCATTGCTGGATTTTTTTCATGTCACCGAATATCTGGCCAAGGTCGCTTACGCCGCCCACCCCGGAAAAACCGACAAACCTGCGCGTGCCTTGTGGCTGGACACGCGCTGTCAACAACTTAAGCATGATGCGGGCGCCGTTGAAGTCTTGATCAGTGAAATGGAAACGTTAAGCAAAAAAAAGAGCCTGACCAAAACGGTTAAAGAAGACTTGCAGGCCGCGTTGACCTATTTTACCAACCATCGGCACATGATGGATTATGCCGGCCATGTGGAAAAAAACTTACCCATTGGCTCAGGCGTAACCGAAGCCGCCTGCAAGACCCTGGTCAAACAACGGCTTTGTGGCTCGGGTATGCGTTGGAAAGACAAAGGCGCCAAAGTCATTTTATCGCTACGCGCCTTGGTGCAGTCCAAAGGACGCTGGCAACAGTTTTGGGATAAGGTTGATCAATATGGCGCGGGCGTTTATGCTTAGTTGACATTATAGAAAATCAGCACCCTTTGAGAAAATCTCAAAGTGTTTAAAAGTGTCCTGTTTTTTTTCGCGTGGTGCCCTCTTTGGTGCCCTGTCTAGGTGTGACTCGTTGACGATGTTGGGCTTGCTGAAATAGATGGTCATTTGACCAATACTGCCAAAATTGCCCGCTTGGTACGCCTGCCCGGTTAATCAGCTTTATGGCCGTTTTTACCCGTGGCCGCCTGTACCATTTTGCGACACAATAAATTTATATGCTTGTTACCGTGCCAACTCCCTACAAGCCACGTTAAACAAAGCCTATAGCCAGGCACGTCTTTTGCTATGGGTATTGTCAATGTTTGGTTAGTAATCAGCCTGTGAAATTATTTTCACGCGTTACGCGTTACGAAAATTGCAGACACAAAAAAGCCGATCAAATAACCGGCTTGATTTTTGTAACGCTAATTAGGTTTGAGTGTGGTTGCTGTTAGCCAGGTTTTGCGTGTCTGATCTGGCCGGACTGATTCTGCGCCGGTGATGAAACGCCACTTTGAGAACTTAGGTTCTCATTATCCACGGCGGCCTGCACGGCATTAACCAAATGGGCGATCAAAGGTGACCCACCTGGCCAGGCGATTCTGCGCTGGTGATGTAGCAATCCGCCTGTGAAAATATTTCTACAATGTATGCCGTGAAAATAATTCTACACACAAAAAAGCCGATCAAATAACCGGCTTGATTGCTGTAACAGTTTTCAAGGTGTGAAAATAATTCTACACATCGCACGTTTATTTTTCGTTACTGTCACAAAAAAGCCGGTCAAATAACCGGCTTAGTTTGAGCAAGCTACATCCCGGCCTGCCAGCGGTGTTTTTGGGCGATAAAGCGATTCTGTTCCGTAACTCGCAGCAATACGTGTCAACCCCGAATTCAGTGCTTGCCCTTTGGGTACGGCGGCAAGCGCTCCGCCACTTTTACAACACTTCGGGCTGTCTAAACCCATTTAGGTATGAGCGGACCGTAATTATTCAGACCCCACCCCAAAAAAACGCCAAAGCCGCCCAAAATAGTTGTACATTATCCCCCACATGAAATTAAGCGACCACGACCTACTGCAACTCACCGAAGACGAATTGCTGGATTTGCCGGAGGATACTCTGCGCCGCTTATCCATCAAGCTGCTCTACGACTTAAAAGAAGCGCGGGAGCGCTTGCGGCAAAACTCGCGCACCAGTTCACGGCCACCGAGCAGCGATTTGCCCTGGGACAAGACGGGTAACGACGCCGACAGCGAGGAAGAAGATAAGCCGCTGCCGCAACAAGACGAATCCGTTGGCGCCGATGATGACCAAGCCCTTGATGACGAAAAAGCCGCAAAAACCGACACCAAGAAAAAACCCCATGATGAAGCGGACGCCGCCGCGCAAAACCCGGCACCGGAAGATGGCACCGGCAAACGGAAACCAGGCAAACAGCTTGGCGCCCCCGGTTATGGCCGCAGCCAAAAAATAGCCATCAGCGCAGAACAGCACCATTACCCAACAACGTGTGCCTGCTGTGACCGCGACTTGCCGCAGGAAGCCGCCGTCGCCTATACCGCCTTTGAAAGCGTTGACATTGAATGGGCCGACCCAAGCCAGCCCGGCCTCCGCCTGACCAACACCAAACACACCTATTATGAAACACCCTGCCGCTGCGGACATCGCACCCAAGCGGCACCGCACCGGCAAATATCACACCCCTTGACGCCGGACATCTGCTTGTCCGAATGGCGCCTGGTCGACCCCGGCCTTGCGGCACTGATTGTTTGCCTGGCTTACCGGATGCGGCTGTCGCGGCGGCGCATACAAGAATTTTTGTACGACTGGCTCAGCCTGGAACTCAGCGTGGGCACCATCAATGCTACCCTGCATGAAAGCGGCGCCGCCGTATTGCCCGTTGAAAACGAATTGGTGGCGGCCGTACAGGCCAGCGGCCTGCTGCACATTGACGAAACCTCCTGGCCGGAAGGCAAAACACTGCTGTGGTTATGGGTGTTCTGCAGCCACAACGTCGTCGTTTACTGGATCGCCAGCCGGGGCTCAGAATTACTGGTCAACGTCTTGGGCAGCGACTTTAAAGGCTGGCTGATGAGTGACGGCTGGCACGCTTACCGTTATTACCTTAACCGCCTGCGTTGCTGGGCGCACTTGCTGCGCAAGGCCGAGGGCTTAAAAGGCAGCCTAAACCGCGACGCCCGCGAATTTGGCGAACAAACACTGTTACTGCTGAACACCCTGATTAAAGCTATCTATGCCGCACGGGAAGGGCCGCCGGAGCAGGCGCTCGACATCACTTATCAACAGGCATTGTCAGATTACAAATACCGTTGTGACATTATGGGTGCGCACGCGACGCATACCAAGGCGCGCGCGTTGGCCAGGGAAATGCTCAACGACTGGGAGGCCATTTTCCAGGTCGTCTCCCACCCGCATTTACCGCTGACCAACAACGAGGCCGAGCGCGCATTGCGTCATTGGGTGATGTTAAGGAACTGTTGCCATGGCACCCGCAGCGAAGACGGCACCCGAACCTTTGCAATCCTGATCAGCGTGATTGAAACCTGCCGTATTCGCCAGCAGTCGCCCTGGGTTTATTTGGCGGCGGTTATTCGTCTAAGACGGGCTGGATCTCCTGTGCCAAGGCTGCCTCTGGCTAAGGGGTCTGAATAATTACCATGAATATAATAGGATGATGACCGTCTTTACGGGCCAAGGTGGCCGACAATCCGAGGACGTATTTTGCCTTGCAAGCATTGGCAACCTTTTCAAAGCTTTTGGCGGATAGATGATGACATTCGTCGAATATCACTTGCCCATAATTGGCCACCCTATCATCCACTGCATGATTTTTGGTCAGGCTTTGCATGATAGCAACATCGATAATGCCAGTGGGTTTACTTTTGCCGCCGCCGATTTTGCCCACTTGTTTTTTGGAGACATTCAAAAACATCGCTATCCGTTCCAGCCACTGATCCAGAAGCTGTCGGCGGTGAACAATGATTAATGTGTTGACCTGACGTTCTGCCAAAATATGGGCTACCAACTTAAGACGGGACATCCAGTAACTTCAATGAGTTAGAATTCAGTCGCTCACGGCCTTTTCGAGGCAAGGGTAACTCCCCCATCTTATCAAGCACCCATAAAAATAGGTCTGGAAAGTCAGTATTAAACA
>JAUXXQ010000027.1 GCA_030684815.1 Methylobacter sp.
TTTTTGCGCGAGATACCCCGTCCTTTAGGGCGGGGAGGGATAGCGCGTCGGCGGTAGCCGACTCCTGTTCTCGCATCCTCTTTAGTTAGGCTATCCTGTTAAAATTAGATGCCGGTCTTTCCCGGCTGTCAGCCTGTTAAGACATCCCCGTAAGGGGCTGGTAACGCTACGGTTTCCCGTAATCTCCCTTCGCCAATGTCACACGACGGCTCACATTGTTGCCAATGTCGGCGGCAACCTTCGGCGTTTTACCTTGCGCCAGCATGATCACTGCCTTTTAGAGCAAGGGACTAAGGAAGCATCCCTTGGTAAGTCTTAACGACCTTCGTGTAACGTAGCCCCTTTTAGGTCTTCCGACCAAGGCGGGCTGAGGCTGGTCAACCTAGCTTTTGCAAGCTCCGCACTTTAGGGCGGGGTAGTTGACAAGATGTCCTTAGGTTGTTAATTGATCGTTATTTTCAGGCAAAAACGAAAATCAAGAAACTAAAATGTTCTGTTTCAAACCGTTGCCGGTCAGGCCTTCCAGGTTTTAAGAACCTGGAAGGCCTGCATAGCGCAAATTAAACTTAATGGGCGTGTGCAGGTGCTGTTGTAGTTGTCCCCATGGCGGCGTGGGTATGTGCAGCATCAACACGTATCGGTGCAGGCTCAGTGGTCAATTTGGCGCGGTAACCATGACGGCCATTAAAACAGGCATCGGTGGCTTTGCAATGCGCCGCATTCAGTCCTGCAATAGCCACTGAATATTGGCCTGGCTCCAACAGCATTTTATAACTGATCGCCTTTTTTCCAGCGGTATCTTCAGTATATTTCATGAAGTTGATCTTCGCTGCGAAATCGCCTTTCGGGTTATACATGTGACCGACTTCGGTGCTGCCATCGACGCCTTGGTAAATGGACGAAGCCGGATACAGCGACGCGCCAGCTAATAGGTCGGTCGTCACATTAGTCTCAGAATTGAAAGTAGTGTAATGCACACCCGCTTGGGCGGCGACTTCGACGGTTAACAAAACAGGTTCGGTCAATGTTAACTCAACCCAGTCGGTGAAATGCGTCCAACCTTTCAATGGCTCTTCCTGAGCCGGTTCGGAGGCGCTTTTAGCGCCCACATGGCGTACTAATTCTGCTGTGCTATGATCGCCTAAAGTCACTTTCCAAGGGTATCTAATGACCGGGCCAGTACCCGGCGCATATTTAATGTCCACGCTATCGTTCGCATACAGGTTACCCGCTGTTAGTAATAACGCTGCAGACCCCAATATTTTTACAAGTGTTGTTGATTTCATCATTTATCTAATCTCTTTATCAATTGAAAGCGTAATCTGTCGGTGATAAAACTTACTGATTACCGGTAGGAACAGGTTCTGCGGTGAGTTTTGCAATGTAGCCGTGGCGGCCGTTAAAGCAAGGTTGTTCAGGCGTGCAATATAAAGCGTTAACGCCGCCGATGTTAATGGAATAATGACCCGCAGGAAGGATTAAGCGGGTTTTAGCCGAGCGCTTAGCTTCGCTACCGTGTTGGCCAATAGGATCGTAAGCGGCGGTTATCCAGTCCAGCTGCGCTGCCCAGAAATTACCCAGCGGGTTAAAGCTGTGGGCTTCGGCCGAGGTATCGTCCCAACCTTTATATACGGAAAAACCGGGGAAATAACCTTGCCCTGCGGTCAGTTGTGAAACCTTGCCTTCTGCATCTACCGTGGTGTATTGCACGCCACGCTGATTATTAAGCTCAATGGTTAATAAGGTGTCTTGCTGCAGATCTAAAGCAACCCAATCCGATGTATGGTTCCAACCAATTTCAGGTGCGGAAAAAGTCGGCTCATACGAGCTTTTAGCGCCTACATGGCGGACAAATTCCGCAGTCACTGCCGTGTCAGTGGGATTTAATTTCATGGCGACAGTCCATTCATAACCGATACCGGCATCGGGTGCAGGATCCGAAAAACTCACTGTACTTGCAGCAAAGGCCGCTGATGAAAGCATTAAAGCGCCGGTTCCGGCTATGGCTGCTATTTTTTTTATCATTATTAAAAATCCTCTTAGGTTAATTTACAGGGCAATTTTCAAGACTTAAAAATTGCTTATTAATGGTATGTGGCTGTTAATAGTCCGCTTGACTGCGGAATATCCCTCAATACTCACATCAGTTTACTGAGCATGTTTAATGCCAGTAATATGTAATATATTAACTATCAGTTTATTAGGGCTTGCTTATGGGGGAGGGGCGCTAAAAACAGCCGGGGTTTTTAATTAAACTAGGTTATTTAACACACTTCAATGCGTGATATGACACAGTTTTAAAGTTAAATGAGAAACATGCCGAACTGCAGACCTTCCAGTTTTTTAAAACCTGGAAGGTCTAAACGTACTACGCAGCTGGCAATCATCAATAATCAAAATCCACGCTAATCCGTCCCCAGATCGCACGTCCCGGTTCAATCAGTTTGGTCGGCGCAGGCCCTGCAACAGTGGCTGAACCGGTGCGGTTTAAATGCTCGCTGTAGGATTTGTTAAAAAGATTGTCGATGCCGAAATTAAGGTCTACTGCCTTAATCGGTTTATAGCCAAGTTGCAGCGACGAGGTCATAAAGCCTGCGGTGGGTGTTGAGTCCAAGGCCAGAACATTGCCGTATTCAGCATGGACACGGGTTTGTTCGGCGACCATACGTTGTTTGAACGACGCCCTGAACGGCCCTTGCGCGTAATTTAAGCCGAGTGTGCCTTCCAACGGCGGTGTTTGCGCCAAGGCCACATTTTGCGTCAAATTTTGCCCGTAGACATACGATGTATTGCCGCTGACGCTGAACTCATCAGTTATCTGATAGTCTACTGAAAATTCTCCGCCGGTACGCTCCGCATTAATATTAGCGGCACTTGAACCGCGATAAACTAAAATAAAATCGTCAATCCGGCTGTAAAAAGCCGACACTTGCGCCTTCAATTTGTCGCCGTGATAACTCAGTTTGCCGTCGAGTTCATTGTTGCGTTCGGCGTTTAAAGCAAAGGCGTCCATGCTGTAAACCTCCCAAAAATCATGTGCTCTCTCAGCATGGCCGTAACCGAGGGAAAGTTGCAGCGGCACGGTTTCAAATTCATATTCACCGCGTGCAAATGCACCAAACGTGTCCTGACGCCGGTCTTTATTTGAACCGGACAACACGATATTACTGGTTTCGCCGCCTGCTCTCATGGTGCCGGTGTCGGTTCTTAGTGTGTCGCCACGCAAACCGGTGACCCAGCGCAATTGATCGGTCATGTGATAGGCCAACTCCGCATAACCGGCAAAATTTTCAAAATCCAGGATATGCGTTTTAGGCACGTTTTCCATATTCGGAATCGGCACGAAACGCGGGTTGCCGCCGACCGCATTGGCGCCGTATTTGTCTTTTCGGTATTCGACGCCGGTAATCAATTCAATATCTTGATGCAGCTCGAAAGTCAGTTCATTTTTGACAAAATTTTGTTCCCAATCCTGTCCCATAATGACAAATTCATGACCCGGTTTGAGCGGGCGCAAGGTGAAGTTATCCATGTAATGGTCGACCGCAGTGTAGCTGTATTGCAGGTCTATGTTTTTCAGCCAGGAAGTGATGTTTTTGCGTTTAAAACGCGCAGTGTAATTGTCCCGGTCTAAGCTGGTCGCATCCATGTGTATGGTGGCATTGCCCATAAAGCCGTTGCTGCGCTGCAAGGCAAATTCGATTGAGGTGTCTTCATCCGGGGTAAAGCCGACTGCATAGCGGTCGCTCCAGGTGTCGTATTGGGTTTGCTGCACGGTTTGGCCGTTGCCGTCTTCATAATTGCCGCCGCGTGTACGGTTGCCGGAATAATTGAAATAGCCGTATTCAAAGCCCACCGAATCATTGGTGGTGATGTCTTGGCGGTTAAAGCTGCCGTACAAATAGCTGTTGTAGGTTTTAATGCCGGGCTCGTTAAAGCGGATGTCATCGCGTTCAAAACGCACCGCACCGGTAATGCTGTTGCCGCTGCGTACCGATTGCGGGCCTTGCAGCAGGTCGAAACTTTTGAATGAACCGGGTTTGATGTAGGACGTTGCCGGATCCATGCGGTGGTTACAAGCGCCGCCGAACGGTACCCCGTCGATGATAGTATTCAACCGGCTGCCGCCTAGGCCCCGAAACACCGGATCGCTGCCGGTGCCGCCTTGACGGATTAACGAAATCCCCGGTGTTTGTTTTAGCAGTTCCGCACCGTCGTTGGCCATGCCCAAATTGGAACGAACCAAAGTTTTTGATTGGAACGGCGGATCAATGGCTTCGCCGATGACAACCATTGTGTCCAGGTTTTTAATGTCATCCTGTTCGGTGGTTTCTGTGTCCTGTTCCTTATCTTCGCGGGATTTATCCGCGAGGGCAGGTGTAAGCGTAAATATCAACGCCAGACCCAGGCTGACGGGGGCAAACAAAGCAAAACGATAGCGTTTTTTCATGGTGTTATAAAAAATCAACAAAATGGTTTCAAGTGGGCTGCAACAGCTGATGCCTTGCGGGCAATCTAAGGAAGTGCCAACGTTACAGTTTGGCTTTAACCTAAAGCATGTTTCGTGCCGACAATTTAAGTGTTTGTTAATATTGCTTATCTGCTTTGTTGGTAACGGCCTGATGGATAAAAGTGTGTGATATGGCGCATTTTGATGCGTTAAATGACACAGTTTAATTAAATGGCTTGTCCCATAACATTTCCGTTTAATAGCCCGTTAAGCCGACAACTGGGCGATAGCAGGCTTTTTTTAGAACTGGCGCTATTCTTGCTGTAGGTATCATCCGTGGGGGGCGGCGTCCACGCCGCAATTTGCAAAAAAAACCGTCAGCCAAGCCATTGCGCGCCTTAATTTGGGTAACTTCTGGTTAGCGATAATCTTTTAACCTGCCATTAATGAGAAGTTGCTGGTTTAAAAATAACTCACTGAAAAATATAATTCTTATGATAAAGAAGACGTTAATTCTAGTCACCATCGCAGTATTTTTAGGCGGCTCTTTGTTCGCTTTCACCCAACATATAGGCGGTGAAACGTCCGCCGTGCTGGGCATGGGCAATGCAGGGCATTTGGTGGTTGCTTATGAACGCTGGAAATCTGCTGCCGACCGTCAGCAAGGCGCTGAAAGTTTGGCCATACCTTTGCGTTTTTCCAACGCTTTTTCACGGCAAAAAGCGCGGGCGCAAGCGCTAGTGAAGATAAATTTAGTTAACGGTTCGGTAACGGCGCAGGCGCAAGGGCTTGAGCCTGGCAAGGGTTACAGCCTTTGGTTACTGGGCGGCAGCGACAATAAAACGCAACCGGCAATGGAAAAAGCACTGGGTGAGTTGCGTTTTAGCGGCGGTAAACACACGCTGGAAACACAACTCGACCGGCAGGCATTGCAGGGCTTTTATATAAAGCGCTTGGTGTTGACAGAAGCGGGGCGGCCTGCCGACGCGGTTATGCTGACCGGTGAGCCGGATTTCATGCAGAAACTGTATTACGCCGACAAATACTGGGCCATTGCCGGTATTGGCCATTTGCCCGATGCTAAAAAACCCGCCGCTGCGCCGCCGTTCGCTTTTTTGCTGCCGAAACCGGCGTTGGCTGATACACCAGCACTCGATTTGGATGCCGCATTAACCGAACAAATTGCCCGGGGCCGCGAGCTGTTTTTGCATGAAACGTTTGGCGGTAATGGCAGGACTTGCGCAACTTGTCATCGTGAAGACAACAACCACACCATAGACCCGGGCTATATGGCCGGGTTGCCGGATGACGACCCTTTATTTATTGCCGAAACCAATGCCGAATTGGGCGCCTTAGAAAATCCTAAATTATTACGCCAGCTAGGTTTATTTTTGGTCAATATTAATGGTTTCGATAAAGCGCCGGTGTTTAGGAGCGCACCGCATTTATTGGCCTTATCGACCTCACTGATGCCTGAACCGGAAAAAGAAGGACTGTCGGTGACCCATGCGCTGGGCTGGTCGGCTGACGGCAGTACCGGCGACGGTTCGTTGCGCCTGTTCACTGTCGGCGCGATTATTCAGCACATGCCGAAAACACTGGCGCGGCAAGAAAATGTCGATTTTCGCCTGCCCACTGACGACGAGTTGGATGCGCTGGAGGCCTATATGTTGTCCTTAGGCCGGGCTGTTGACCCTGATTTGGACAACATGAATTTTTCTTCGCCGATCGTGCAACGCGGACGCGATTTGTTTCACAGCAAAGAAATGGGCACAGGGCAATGCAAAGGTTGCCATTTTAATGCCGGGGCAAATAGCTCCACCACCTTTGCCAACGGTAACCGCGATACCGGTGTTGAAAATATGCCGGACGATGCGGCGCGGCTGGTCTGGTCGCCTGCGCAAGTGGATGGCGGTTTTGGCTTGGACGAGCGCGAGGATTGCGGTTTTGGCGCTAACAAAAACTGTTACGGCAACGGCGAGTTCAATATGACTTCGGTGATAGAAGCCGCCGATACCGCACCTTATTTCCATAACAATTCGGTCAACACGCTGGAGGAGGCCATCGCCTATTACAACAGCTCGGCGTTCCATAACTCGCCCGGCGCAGAGCCTGCCGACCCAAACGACCCTGAGTCCATTTGTACCCGCTGCATCAAGCTGGAATCGAGCCAAGTTACCGCGATTGCGTTGTTTTTACGGACGCTGAACGTGATGGAAAATATCCGCAGTTCCAATGACCTGGACAACAAGGCACAGGCCTTGTTTGCCAATGGGCAGCATGATGGCGGTGTGGATATGGTGAGATTGGCGCTGGCGGAAACCAAAGACGCCATCGAAGTGATGGAAGCGGGCAAACTGATCCCTTATCACCAATCGTTGAAATTGCTTAAACAAGCTTACAGTTATGAACAAGACGCGCTAACGGGCGGCAACTCAACACAATTATTGCGTGATGCGGTTAGCGCCAAAAACCAGGCCAACGCATTAATGCTGAGTGAACACCCGCCGCTGGATTTGGCGCAAGTGAATGGCTTGTTCGACTGGGCGGAAGCGAGTTATCCCGAATTATTCCCTGGGCATCAAAATTCTGCCGACAGGGATGGCTTTTACACCCGTTATTATCCGTCCACCCAGCATTATCTAGGCGTTAAAAACGGCCAGGTTTATGTCAGCGGCGGACAGTTTGGCGAGCTGAGCGAGGTCGGCAGCCTTGACTATTGGTTGCAGCAGAAAAAGTAAGGCGAATACTTTTTAGCCGCGACGTAGGCGTCTCTCCCATGTGGGAGCGACGCTTACGTCGTGGCTATAGTCGTAATAAATTGATTTATATTGGGTTATTTTAGTTAAACTAAAAACTTGAATATTGAGTAAAAAAAATCTGTCCTATCCGTTTCAGCCGTGTCCTATTTGTATTTTCGCTGAGTAGTTACCGTAAATCGTATAAAATAACCGCTCTTTAATACCATACAACACGCCAACCATGACATCGACCTTAACCGTTAGCGCTGTCCAGCAACCTTGCGATGAAGACAGACAAACCAACCTTGATTTTTCCATTGCAAAAATCCATGAAGCCGCAGCCGCCAATGCCGATTTGGTGGTCTTGCCTGAGTTGCATTTAGGGCCGTATTTTTGCCAGAGCGAAGATTTCAATAACTTTGATCTGGCTCAGCCTATTCCGGGGCCGACCACTGACATCCTGTCGGATGTGGCCAAAGAACTCGACATCGTCATCGTTTCGACCATTTTTGAAAAACGCGCGCCGGGGCTTTATCACAACACCGCCGTGGTGTTCGACAAGGATGGCAGTATTGCCGGTAAATACCGGAAAATGCACATCCCCGATGACCCAGGTTTTTATGAAAAATATTATTTCACCCCCGGCGACTTGGGTTTTAAGCCCATCGAAACGTCTATCGGCAAATTAGGCGTTCTGGTTTGCTGGGATCAATGGTATCCCGAAGCCGCCCGATTGATGGCGCTGGCTGGTGCCGAGCTGTTGATTTACCCGACCGCGATAGGCTGGGACCCGGAAGATACGCCCGAAGAGCAGCAACGCCAACTCGATGCCTGGGTGACCATTCAGCGCGCCCACGCGGTCGCCAACGGCATTCCGGTCATTGCCTGCAACCGTATCGGTTTTGAGCAGGCGCCGGATTTGGCCAGCGGCATTAATTTCTGGGGCAATAGTTTTATCGCAGGATCCCAAGGCGAAATGCTTGTCAGCGCCAATGATTCGGAAACCAAAGTCCTAAGCTGCACTCTTGATAAAGCACGCTCCGAGCGGGTCAGACAGGTATGGCCGTTCCTGCGCGACCGCCGGATTGATGAGTTTGGCGATTTGACCCGACGTTTCATTGATTAAAGGCATGATGACGTCAGACAGTTCGGATATCTTTAACCAGATACACATTGATGTTGCCCGCAATGCAACCGACGATTTCAACTTGTTCCACGACCGGAACCGGTGGGGGCGCATCAACCACAATCCTTTCAAAGGCCCGATTGCGCTGGGTTTTCAACTGGAATCGCTGCTTGAGCATAAAGTGTTTCTTTACCGCCAATTGCATGATGAAAACGCGCTGATTAGCGATAACAACCTGCGTTTTAGCAATTATCAGTTTTCTTTTGTCAACGCGGTCAAGCCAGGGCAAAGGATTTCAGTCGATATAAAAAAATCGCAATTTAGACACGACCCGGAAACCATCCTCAGCAACCGGATTACCGTTAAATCCGGCGACGCCTTGGCCTTACTGGGCTACAAAAAGGAATCTAAATTTGCCCTGTTCCTAACCAATCCCGGTGTGCCGCAATGTGGCGTATTAAACCAGCACCCCGACCGCTCGTTTATCGCCGGTAGCCATTTTTTCCTGAAACGAAAATTCATCACCACCAGCAATGCCAAAAATTTCCTCTGCGGCTCGCTGGTCGATCAGGATGCCTTTTTCGACCCCTTTAAAAACAAGGCGGTGTTCCCGGAAATATTCCCGTGCAGTCTGATTTCCAGCGCCTTACTGGAAAAAGCGGTGCTGGAAAAACACGATTTCGAGCGCAATCCGCTGGTCTATATGTCGCACAAAATCAGCATTGACCGCAGTTACCTGGCGCAACTCAAATCCGGCGATGCGCTGTATATCCTGATCCGGCAAATCCCCCCGGAAACGCGAACAGAAGGCATCGGCCACGCAATAAACTCGCCTTATCACTATGAATGCTATGGCCTGCTGGAAGACAAAACCATTCTGTACCGGGCGCTGATTTCGCTGGCTCCGTTGGAACAAATCCTAAAATCAATGAAATAAGCCATGTCCGAATTGAAATATTTAATCGGTTATCCCGAGCATATTACCGATCAGGTGCGCCAGCTCATCAGCGACGACAAACTCGGTGCAACGCTGTTGAAAAAATACCCGGGGGCTCATGAAGTCAGGACGGACAAGGCGCTTTATGCCTACACCGTTGAACTGAAAAATGACTGGCTCAAGCAATCGCAGCCGCTGAGCAAGGTGATTTACGATGACAAGATTAAAGACCTGCATCATGCCCTGGGCTTGCATACCTTTATTTCCAGAGTGCAGGGCGGCAAACACAAGGCCAAAAATGAAATCCGCGTGGCCTCGCTGTTCAAGAAAGTGCCGCTGGCTTTTTTAAAGATGATTGTCGTGCATGAATTGGCACATCTAAAGGAAAAAGACCACAACAAGGCGTTTTATAAGTTGTGCGAATACATGGAGCCGACTTATCACCAAATTGAACTGGATTTGCGGCTGTATCTGACCCATCTTGAGCTGTTCGGCGCACTGTACCGATGAATTGGCAGCCTGTTATCCGGCATATCGAAGCGGCAACCGGCCTGCCGTTCAAGCTGCTTACGGTGCAGCCGCTGGCAGGCGGCGATATTAATGCGGCTTACCGCTTGCAGGCGGAAGAGCGCAGTTTTTTTGTCAAACTGAATCATCCTGAACGGCTGGCGATGTTTGAAGCGGAAGCGGCCGGTTTGGAAGCCTTGTCGCAAACTCAAACCTTACGCGTCCCGCAGTTTATTGTATGCGGTCAAAGCGCCGACCATGCTTTTTTGGTGCTGGAATATATCGCCTTAACCCGCCTTAACAGCCGTTCCGAACAGCTGCTTGGCCAACAACTGGCGCAACTGCACCGGCAAACACAGGACTATTTCGGCTGGCATTGCGACAACACCATCGGCAGCACAGTTCAACTCAATGGCCGTTATCAGGATTGGCCAAGCTTCTGGTCTGAGCAACGCTTAGGCCAGCAATTGTCATTGGCGGCCGCGCACGGTTACGGCGGGCGCTTGCAAACACAGGGTGCCAAACTCTGCGCCAGTTTGGCGCCGTTGTTTTCAGACTACAGTCCGCAACCGGCGTTGGTGCATGGCGATTTGTGGGGCGGGAATGTGGCGGCAGACGAACAGGGCAATCCGGTGATTTACGATCCGGCCTGCTATTTTGGCGATAGGGAAACAGACTTGGCAATGACTGAATTATTCGGAGGTTTCAGTCCTGCCTTTTATCAGGCCTATCAAGAGGCTTACCCGTTGGATCCGGGCTATGAGCGACGGAAAACGCTGTACAACCTTTACCATAGTCTCAACCACCTGAATTTGTTCGGGCGCGGCTATCTGCATCAGGCCGAGTCTATGATTGATCGCTGTTTGAGCGGAGTTTGATGGTTTCTTAATGGCAGGTAAATATAGCCATTGAAAGTGTTTTAGGCCATTTCCGGGAAATAACATCCCTTGATGATCATGATTTGTAAAAAATAGAGCCCACGCTTAGCACGAAAGCCACGAAATTTTCGTGTTTTTTCGTGCTAAGCGTGGGCAATTTTTGGTAGGTCTTTTTCATGAAATCGCCTTATTCACCACGAAGTTTCATTCTTCGTGGTGATAATCTTTTTACCTGTCATTAATGGGAAGTTACAGCCAATAGTTGCAATTACACAATCATACCGTTATTTTTATATTAAATTTTAATCAGTAAACGGCTATCCATGCGCTTTTATTACACGTTAACCGCCGTATTATGCATTTTCTCCCTCGCGGCGCCGGCTAAGGACAGCCCTTTATTAGCCACGCCGCCCAGCGATGAGCAAGATCTGCTGTTCAGCGAATTGCCGTCGGTATTCAGCGCCTCGCGTTACGAACAACCCATCACTAAAGCCCCAGCTTCGGTTGACATCATCAGCTCGGAACAAATCAAACGTTACGGTTGGCGCACCATGTCCGCTTTGCTCGGCAGTTTGTCGGGCTTTATCAGCACTTATGACCGTGCTTATCACCATAATGGCGTGCGCGGGTTTGCCCCGCCCGGCGATTACAACACGCGCATTTTAGTGCTGATCGATGGCCATCGGGTCAACGAAAACTTACAAGATTACGCAGGGTTAGGCCAAGACTTTCTGGTCGATATGGATAATATCGAGCGCGTGGAAGTGGTGCGCGGCCCCGCTTCTTCGCTTTACGGCAGTAGCGCCCTGTTTGCCGTGGTCAATGTCATCACCCAACGTGGGCGCGATTTACAAGGCGTGCGCGTGTCGGGTTTCGGCGGTAGCTACGGCACCGGTCAAGGGCAATTCAGTCATGGCAAAAAATTCGCCAATGGTTTAGAAACCTTTTTGTCGGCCAGCTATTATCACAGCGATGGCCGCAGAAATTTGAGTTTCCCCGGTTTAGGCACGGCGCAAAACCAAGATGAAGAAAACGTCGAACGCTTGCAGGGTAAGCTGGCTTGGCAAGATTTCACCCTCAGCGGCAGCTATATGGGGCGCAAAAAATATCTGCCGACCGGCACCACCGGCACCACGTTTGGCGAAGCCGACACTAATTATCATGATCAACGCGCTTATGCCGACTTGAATTATCACCATAATTTCACCGGCGACTGGGATGTGACGGGGCGGATTTTTTGGGACGGCTATGAGTTCAATGATGACTTGCCGTATCGGTTGTCACCGACTCAACGCATCGTTAATAAAGACCTTTGGCAAGGCCAATGGTTCGGCGGCGAGGCCTTGCTCAGCCACACCTTTTTCGACAGCCACCGGGTCACGTTGGGTAGCGAGTATCGGCGCAATTTTCAGCAAAAAATGGCCAATCATGATCAAGCCCCTTACTTTCTCTATGCCGATAACAGCCAGACCAGCAATGTTTTCGGCTTTTATATCCAGGATGAATGGGCCATTTTGCCTAATTTAAGCC
Source organism: Methylobacter sp. (assembly GCA_030684815.1). Classification (GTDB taxonomy): domain Bacteria; phylum Pseudomonadota; class Gammaproteobacteria; order Methylococcales; family Methylomonadaceae; genus Methylobacter_A. Next base: position 12,170 of record JAUXXQ010000027.1, read on the forward strand.
TGCAAGCCGGCGGCCGCTACGATCGTTATGATAATTTCGGCGGCACTTTCAATCCGCGTCTCGGCCTGGTTTACGAACCGCTTGGCGGCACGACGCTAAAGCTGCTTTACGGCACGGCTTTTCGTGCGCCCAATGCCTTCGAGGGCGTCTACACCTGCTGCGAAGGTTCAACGCCGTGGATTGGCAATAGCAACCTGCAGCCCGAACGCATTGAAAGTTATGAAGTTGTTTGGGAGCAGCGCCTGACACAACATTTTGATCTGCGCATCAGCCCCTATTACAACCGCTTGACTGATTTGATTGGCTTAACTATCGCCGATAGCGGCATTCGGCAGTTTCAAAATCAAGGCAATGCCGAAGCTTACGGCGTAGAAACCCAATTGAAAGGGCGTTATGAAAATTTCGAGGGGCGTTTGAGCCATACCTATCAACAAAGCCGGGTTGGCGGCTACGAACAGGCGCCTAACGCGCCGCAGCAGATGGTTAAGCTTAATGTCAGTGCACCGCTATGGCAGGACAAGTTATTTGCCGGGCTGGAAGTGCAGCACGTCAGTTCCCGTGCCACTACTATCGGCAATCGGGTGGCCAATTATTCGGTGACTAACCTGACCTTATTGTCACGCCGCTGGCTGCCCGGCTTAGAGCTGAGCGGCGGCCTGTATAATCTGTTCGATGAAAGCTATGCCGATCCTGCCAGCCCGCCTTTATCACCTGATGTCATCTCCCAAGACGGGCGTAACTTTCGGGTTAGAGTGAGCTACGAATTTTGATGCCATCCTATCCTGCCTATTGGCACAGTTCTGTCTTAAACTGGCGCACCCGGCTATGTTTAGTGGGCGTGAGCCTGCTTATCTGCGCCTCGGCCGCCGCCACTGACATCCTTATTTTGCAAAGCCACGACAGCCCGCCTTACCAACAGACCTTGGCGGGATTCCAATCCGGCCTGGCTAACAGCAATTTGAACCCTGTTTATCAAGCGCTGGCCTTAACCCATAGCAGCGAGACCGAAGCGCTAAGCCAACTGTTGCACGATTACCGGCCCAAGTTGATTCTAACCTTAGGCACACAGGCCACCCGTGCGGCACTGGCACACGTCAAGAACACGCCGATCGTCGCGGGTTTGGTATTGGATACCGATGAACTGCGCAGCAACGCCAATGCCACCGGCGTCGGCTTAACTTTTTCCGCCAGCCTGCAATGGCAGTGGCTGCGGCGACTGTTGCCTGAGGCACGGCAGATTGCGGTGCTGTACGAGCCCCAACAAGGTTTGGCACGCTTTGAAGCGCTACAAAAACAAGCGCAGGCTGAAGGTGTCAGCCTCATTGCGGCACCTGCGGCGAACGCAGAAGACCTGCCAGAGCTGATGAAAAAATTGCCAAGTCAACTCGATGCCTTATGGGCGGTCGATAGTGCGGTCGCTTTTAATCCGGCCGCCGTGCGTGAATTATTGCTCTATTCGTTCCGTAACCGGGTTCCCCTGATTGGCCTGTCGGCGCAATGGGTCAAAGCAGGGGCTTTATATGCACTCGATTGGGACTATGGCGACCTTGGCATACAAAGCGCCGATTTGGCTAAAGACATTTTACTAAAGGGCGTTTTACCGACAGCGCTTCCACCTCTTACGCCGCGTAAAGTCAGACCGGTATTGAACCTAAAAACGGCTGAACACATGAAGCTAAAAATTTCCGGGCAATGGTTATCCGACATCTCGGAGCTGATTCAATGAAGCTGCTGACATCATTAAATATGGCCAAGCGCTTTAACCTACTCAATGCGGGGTTGGTTTTGCTGACTGCATTGAGTGTCGGTTTTATCGTCACCTACCGATTATTGTCGTTGCAGTTTGAAACCCGCCACGAATACAATTTGGCGCTGGTCAACTTACTGGCGGAAGCCAGTGAATATGCGGTTTACACCCATCAAGACGCGCTGTTGGAAAAACAGTTGGCCAAATTAACCGACCTTCCGGGCTTGGCTTATGTCGCTATTCTTGATGCAAACGGTAAGGCGCTGGCGAATATTAGCCACATGCCGGATGAGCCATCATCGATAGCGGCGCCGGAATCGCTCAGATTCTGGCGTTGGTGGCGGCGTAGCGGGGGGCAGCATTTTGCCGACATTGTGCAGCCCATTAATAGCAGCAACCTTGAAAATGAAGACGCGCTGTTTTTAAATTCAGATGCCCAAAGCAAAATGATCGGACAGGTTCGCCTAACAATGAACCCGGCTTATTTCGAGGACGTGCTAAGAAAGACCTTTTTGCTCAGTTTTGCTGTGGTGATGTTCATTTTAACCATTAGTGTACTCATTTTTATCAGCCTGACCTCACGCATTACCAGGCCGCTCAAGCAACTGAGTGCCGCTGCCCAAGAGGTTATTGAAGGCCAATTGCAAACGGTGAGGTTAACCAGCGGCGGCCCGGAATTGCATGAGTTGGGCAGGGCCTTCAACCTGATGATCAACTGGCTAAGCGACTACCGCAACGAAGTTGAAAGTTACCAAACGATGCTGGAAAAGCAGGCTTATTATGATGAATTGACCGGTTTGGCCAACCGCGCCCTGCTTAAAGACCATCTGCAATTGGCGATAAACCAAGCGCATCGCCACCAAAATACCGCAGCGATATTATTTTTGGATTTGGATCGCTTCAAATACGTCAACGATACCTTAGGCCACTCCTTTGGCGACCATTTGTTAAAAGGCGTGTCGCAACGCCTGCAACAACAGCTTAGGGCCTGCGATACGGTGGCGCGCATGGGCGGCGATGAATTCATCATTATCCTCAACGGTCTCAATGCCGACATTGAACACGCCAAAGAAGATGCCAGCCGCATAGCAAAGCAAATCGGCCTGTTATTGGGCCAACCGTTTCATATCAATGAACACACAATCAGCACCAGTTTCAGTATTGGCATTGCCTTTTATCCCCATGACGGCGAAACCGGCGAAATACTGACGCGCAATGCCGATTGCGCCATGTATGAAGCGAAAACCCAAGGCCGCAATACCTACCATTTTTACGACCCGTCATTGCAGCAACGCGGTATGCGCCGTTTAACGCTGGAAAACGGCTTGAAACAAGCGCTCGAACTCAACGAATTGGTGCTTAATTTCCAACCCAAATACGATACCCGCAGCGGCCAGTTGGTCGGCGCTGAAGCCTTATTGCGTTGGCAATTCCAAGGCAATTGGATCTCGCCGGTTGAGTTTATCCCGTTAGCCGAAGAAACCGGATTGATTCTGCCGATTGGCGACTGGGTACTGGAAACAGCGTTGACGACGCTGGCGGCATGGCGGCAATCAGGCTTAGTCGACAGCCATTTCCATGTCGGCGTCAACGTCGCGCCATCGCAATTTTGGCATCCCGAATTTGCCCAACGCACCCTAGACACTATCCAGCGCATCTTACCTGGAGCGCCCGGCGCCATAGAGTTGGAGTTGACGGAAAGCTGTCTGCTGCGCCCCACTGAAGAAATTTTGCGCACTTTTACCCGATTGAGACAGTCCGGCATTCGCTTCGCCATGGATGATTTTGGCACCGGCTATTCCAGTCTGAGCTATTTAAAACAATTCCCGCTGGATATTTTAAAAATAGACCAATCGTTTGTCCGTGATTGTGTCGACGACCCCAGCGATGCCGCCATTATCCGCGCCATTATCGCCATGGCTGGCGGGCTTGAGCTTGACGTCATTGCCGAAGGCATTGAAACGCTGGAACACGCTATTTTTCTTAAACAAGCCGGTTGCCATTTGCTGCAAGGTTACCTGCTGGCCAAACCGATGACGGCAGCGGATTTTGCTGTCTTTTGCCAAAGTTTTGCCAAACATCCGATACGCTCTTTAGTCGCGGCTTAGGCATTACAAAACGGGGTAACTTTTCATTGCCTACAGGCAATATTAAGGCTCTTAAACTAATGATTTGATTGCGAAAGGAGCATTGAGAGTTGGCAATGCTATACAAACGCAGAGCTTATGTGAGACTCATCCGATTTATCGGGCAGCTATTGGCGATGAAGCGTTTAAATGAAAAATAGGCTGTTTTTCTATGGGATTCACAACTATTTGAAAGCTGTTACAACAACCAAACCGGTCTATCCGGTTTTTTTTTTGTGGCTGGAATTTGGAAAATAGGCAGCGATTGCCGGATTAATGTGTAATGAGGTTTAATGTGATGGAGCGCCCAAGGTGGGGGCGCAGTAGGCAAAAATAACCGATTATCTTTAAAAACAATCGGTTATTTTACTTTTATGGCGGATGGTCAGTCCGCCTAACTGCGATGTAACGAAATTTAAAACCACCATAACCACCCGTTATTTAACAACAAGTTACCTATTTATTGTGTAATGACGTGTAACTAAATATACTGCAATCCAGCGCCGAAGTTAGGGCGAGAGTTAGGGCGAGGATTTAGGGGGATGGATGATCAGGATAAAAAATAAGTTGACAGTGAGAACGGTCGAAACCAAAAAGACACCGGGCTATTATGCCGATGGTGGAAGTCTGTATTTAAGGGTAACGCCTGCAATTACTAAAACTTGGGCGTTCGTTTATATCAAAGCAGGCAAGCGGACTGAAATGGGTTTGGGTTCGATTGATAATCTATCGCTTGAACAGGCAAGAGCTAAAGCCGATATGCTCAGGAAACAAATAGCCACCGGCCTTGACCCACTAACCGAACAGCAGGCACAAGACAACGAACGCAAAGCGCAACGGGCTAAGATGATGACCTTTGAGCAATGCGCACAGGCTTATATTGCCGCGCACCGGGCAGGCTGGAAAAATCCCAAGCATGTGCAGCAATGGGAGAACACGCTGGCGCAATATGCCTTCCCTGTTTTTGGCGGCTTGGATGTTCGGAGCATCGACACCGGGTTGGTCACCCAATGCCTTGAACCGATATGGCTTACCAAGAACGAAACCGCCGGGCGCGTCCGTGGGCGCATTGAATCGGTGCTTGATTGGGCGACCGCTCGAAAATACCGGACTGGAGATAATCCGGCACGATGGCGCGGACACCTGGATAAGCTATTGGCAAAACCGAGCAAAGTACAAGTGACCGAACATCACCCGGCGCTACCTTATGATCAGTTAAGCGAGTTTATGGCGCTGTTACAGCAGCAGGCCGGGATAGCGGCTAAATGTCTGGAGTTCACTATCTTGACCTCTGCACGAACTGGCGAAAGCATTGGGGCAGTCTGGAGCGAGATCGACCTGAACGCTAAGACCTGGACTATTCCGGCGGCACGGATGAAAGCGAAACGGGAACACAGCGTTCCACTATCTCCGGCGGCATTGGCTATCATTGAACAAATGGCGGCAATGCGCACCAACGACTACATTTTTCCCGGCAACCGTAAAGGTTTGAGCAATATGGCGATGGCGGCAGTCCTAAAGCGCATGGGTAAAACGGATATTACTGTTCACGGCTTCCGTTCCACCTTTAGCGATTGGGCAGCGGAAAGCACGGCCTATGCTGGCGAAGTGCGGGAAATGTCGCTGGCGCACACTATCAAGAATCAGGCGGAAGCGGCCTATCGACGCGGCGCATTGATGGAAAAACGGGCGCGGTTAATGGCGGATTGGGCGCGGTTTTGTTACGCACCGATGATAAGCGCCGATGTCACGCCGATAAGGAAAGCAGTACAATAAAAGACAACAACCAACAAGGCCACACCATGACCGCCATAACGATTGATACCTTGCACTTTGCCAACCGGCTCAAATCCGTGGGCTTTACTGATGAGCAGGCTCAGGTTTTAACCGAGCTACAAATAAGCGCCAATGACAGCACCTTGGAGCAGGTTAAGCATGATTATCATTTGGACGAAGTAGCCACCAAGCGGGATTTAAAGGAGCTGGAAACCGTACTCAAGCACGATATAGAACTGCTTAGAGCCGACACCGGGCGCATGATCGCGGAAACAAATCAGCGCATAGCAGAAAGCAGAGCTGATTTAACCCGCTGGATTATCGGCGCTGGCTTTTTTCAAACGGCCTTGATTATTGGCGTACTGCTTAAAATTGCCCACCTGATATAGATGCCGGTTTGGTAGGTGTGCATGGGCGCATAGTTGGCAACAATGGCAACAACGCCAAAAATAAACGCTACAGGCCACGCCACATAAGGGCTTGAGTGTGTTGCCTACAGTTGGCAACAAGTGGCAACAATGGCAACAAAACAAACAACACAGCTTTAAAGTTTATAATCGGATTACTATTTACAGATTATAAACAGCAGTTTTTTTGCTCAAAAAGTGACCATTTTTTTTGAATTATTTCAAAAAACTTTCAACAAACATGTGCGTATAGTAGGGAACCTTATTAAACATCAATGAGGTTCTACAAATGGCAGTAACAGCATTAAAACCGGATTATTTAATCCAAAAACAACCCCCGCAACTTCCAGAAACAGGGTTTGTACGCCTCTGGGACATAGTGGGAGATAAAAACGCTACCCCACCTATACCGGCAATAATCCCCGTTTGCAGATCAACATGGCTGAACGGCTGCAAGTCCGGTAAATATCCCAAGCCCGTTAAATTATCCGAGCGTACAACCGCCTGGCGCGTGTCTGATATTCGTGCGTTTATCGACAGCATGGGAGCGCAATGAATCAGCCAATACCCGACACCACCAAACCAAGCCGCGTTAATCGCAAACTAAAACGGCGCTGGAAGAAAACAGCACCAACCGGCTCGCGCTACGAAAATTCAGCGCCCTTGACGATGCTCACCACCGGCAAACCGACAACCCCAAAACCGATACCACCCGGCGGCGGTTTGGTGCGCATTCGTGACTTGATGAACGGCGCATTGCTTGACCACTTGGGAGCCGAAACCGACAGCGACCCGTGGCGACTTCCGCCCGAGGACGACGAAAAAACCGCACCAACTCGACGCAGACCAAGGCCGCCTAAGATGATTGAAAAGGGCGTGGGATTGGTTAATAAGGTTCAGGGAAGTTTGACAATGTTTAATATTGGTTCTATTCTTAACTTGCTGTCATCCCCATTGATGACAGTGCGGGAGTCGAAACCCGGAACAGGCCAAGACATTAGGCCACTATTAAACGTGGTTTTTTTGTGCCCTCCAAAAACACAGGCAGTATTTTGCCGTGTGTTATTCGTTATGGTGGGTTTATTTGGGCAGCGTTCGGCGCTGGCCGGTGCCTGTACCGGTTTTCGACCCCATTTAAGCCCGCCACCCAACGCAGTCGAAAGCATTGTTGGCGGTACTCCAATTTTTACAGGACTACCCGCATGAACACACAATCTAATTCCGTCCAAAATTCAGGACAAACCACCCAAACATTAGCCGACGCTGTTCAACCGGCGGAAAATACCGTTCGTTCACCAGCCTTAGACGCAATCCAAAAGGCCATTGGCGAAGTCGTCTGTTATGGCGGTATTGCGCTCGAAACAAACAGCCGCGTCGATTTGCAAATCCTCAGCGAAGTCGTAGAGGAATTGGCTCAAGCCATAGCCGAACGCCGCGCCGAACTGAAAGCAGCACAAGCAGCTGGCGGTTCACTATGAGTAATTCAGCACCGACCCACTCAGCGAAAAATTCCGCTCAGTCAGAGCAGATTAAGCCCGACCTAAGCCACACCGTCTACGCCACTCAGAATATGACCCCGGCTGTCACGTCCAGTTATCCGATGCCGTCAACAACATGGCCGACCGTGCCAGCGGCGTGTTGAATCTGTTATCACTCAGTTTCACCGGAATGACCGATTGCCAGCCCAGCGATGAGATCGTTTACAACGCGATTGAATCCGCCATTCAGGAATTGGCCGACATTAGGGTAACTGTTGGCGCTTTTCACGAAGTGCAACGGGCTAAGTGGGATAGCGAACGCAAAGCACAAAATTCAGGCAATAAAAAACCGGCCTAACCACCACAGTTAAAAGCCGGTTTTTGCAATCCATAGCCACCAAACGCAGATCAATTATAGATCATGGTGGAATGGATTGCACCCGGCATTTTGGAGAAATTCAAATGTCAGACAACAAATATTCAACCGATAGCGAATCGCAGCGCAACCGCCTATTGAGCTGTTTGCAGGCTGCGCCGGTCACCACGATAGAAGCTCGCACGGAATTAGAGATCATGCACCCCGGCGGGCGCGTCCAAGAACTCAGGGCGGCTGGTCACAACATCATCACCCAATGGGCAATAGATGACACCGGCAAGGCCAAGCACCGCGTGGCTCAGTATGTTTTATTGAGTGAGGTGTAGCCATGTCCAAAATAGACAACGTGTTATCCAAACTGGATAAAGTCAAAGCGAACGGCTCAGGCAAATGGCTAGCCAGATGCCCCGCGCATGAGGATAAATCGCCGTCACTGGCAATTAAGCAGACCGAGGACGGGAAAATATTGATCCACTGCTTTGTTGGTTGCCATGTCAGCGAGGTAGTGGGCGCTGTTGGCTTGGAGCTATCCGACCTGATGCCAGACAACCCCGCTTATAAAAAGGGCGCTAAACCGCCTAGATTCAATAAATACGAACTGTTTAACCGTGTTACTTACGAGGCCACCATTCTCAGCCTAGCCATTAGGCAGCTACAGGGCGGCGGCGTACTAAGCCCTGCCGATTGCCAGCGGGTAAAGCAGGCGGAATACACCATAAACAATATAGCGAAGGAGTGCAGACAATGAGCCTTGATGATATGCGGGACGAGTTTTTTAATACTGGAGCAATGCCTAAGTTTGAAAGTTTTGGGGCTACCCACTTAACCGAGCCGAACCTTAACCAACGCCGAAGTAAATACGCCTTTACCTTTGCCGATGCAGCGGAATTAATGGCCCGCTCCTACAGATCAGATTACTTAATCAAGACGCTGTTTGAAAAAAACACGCTTGGGCAGATATTCGGTGCAACCGGCGGCGGCAAATCTTTCGTTGTGTTAGATGCCGCCTATTGCATAGCCACCGGCATTCCCTTTCATGGCTTGGAGGTTCAGCAGGGCAATGTTGCTTACATTTGCGGAGAGGGCTTTCGTGGAATCGGGAAGCGGATTAAGGCGCTGCAAAACAAGTACGGCAAGGACGTAACCGGCAAACTGTTCATTTCCGAGCAGCCCGGCGCGTTTATTGATGACAGCGTGACCGAGGATGTTGCAACGGCGATTAAGGACATTGGCGGCGTGTCATTAGTCATTATCGACACCTATCACCGGAACATGGGCGGCGGCAATGAGAACAGCGCCGACGACTTTGGCCTGGTACTGCGACATATCGACAAGCATTTAAAGCCGCTAAATGTTGCCGTATTGATCGTGCATCACAGCGGACACATGGACACCGATAGAAGCCGGGGCAGTTCGGCGATAAGGGCGGCAATGGACTTTGAATATCAAGTTTCAAAGAATGGGGACAGCGTGACCATGAAGCCCACCAAGATTAAGGACGGCGTAACACCGGCGCCGCTATTTTTTACGCTGGTAGATTCTGAAATCGGCATTGATGAGAGCGGCGAAGTTATTACATCCGCCTATCTGGAAACGAAAGAGGGCGGCGACGAACCCAAGGCCACCCGGCGCAAATTGTCGGCGCGTGATGATGCTATTTTGACTAGTCTTGATGAAGCCATTGCCGCGCACGGAGTCGAACCATCACCGGACATAAAATCCAAGTTTGCAGGGTTTGATGCGTTATTCAATAAAGATCGAAAAGTTGCTCATGTAGACCACTGGCGAGAGCTTGCCTATAAAACCATCACCGTTGATGGCGATGGGGACAAAGGCGATGCCCTAAAAAAAGCCTTTAAGCGCACTCGTGAAAAGCTCGCAGATAATCGCGCCATAGTCGTTTATGGGGATTTTGCGTGGCGTTTATATGACGAAATTAGCACCGAGGGGGACAGGGGACAAGAGGGGGGACAAAACGGGACAACCTGTCCCCCGATAAATACAGGCTAGGGGGACAGACAGGGACACATGTATATACATGTCCCCCTGTCCCCCCCCTGATATGCCAAAAAGAACACCGCAAAAAAAGGCTAGGGGGACAACTTCGATTTAGCCAAAAAAGCCACCAAGAACATCACCAAGGACACCACCATGATCGACGCATTAATCAGCGGCAAATTAATCAGAACCCCGGAGCTGAAAACCGGGCAATCAGGCAAGCATTACACCAACTTCCTGCTATCCGTTAGCGTAGGCGAGTTGAAGCCCACCATCGTTAGCGGCATGGCGTTTGAGTTGATCGCCGAACGGCTGGCGAAGTTACAGCAAGGCGACCCGCTGGCAGTCATTGGCAGCTTGAAGCCTAGGAGTCTGTCAGTCTTATAAAACAATTTAAAACAATCAGTTATATATTGGCGGCATACAAAATCCGTTAATACTAACGTCAAGGTTGTGTAATTAGCGTAAAATCCGGTAACCAATAAAACTAAAAATATTATTATTCAATTAGTTATAAGTCAGTCAAACGGGTGTTGATTTTTAATAATGTCAAAGATTAGAATGAAACTATAACTTTTAACGGGCATAGGTAAATCCAATGGCAGAAATCGTAGCGCGTAACGGCAATGAAATAACTCTCCAAGTCACCCTCAAACTGACCGGCAGTTTACTGGAGATGGAAAACCTCATCTTGGATGGCTGCAATGACATCGGCTGTTTAGCCACAGCAGA
>JAUXXQ010000054.1 GCA_030684815.1 Methylobacter sp.
TTGTTACCTTTCACTGCCGCCAACGCCACTTTTGCTTTTTGGCTGCCGCTCATTATCGTACGCTTTTTTTCACTCATTTCCGTCTACCTTTTATGATGGACACCATCTTATCGTACTGTCTGTATTTCGGGGTCCACTATAAATCGACTAATGGCATGCCGAGAGGCCAACCGAATTGTACCGATTTGATATCTTCGCTAATCGTTTTTCTATCTTGGGCGGATAACTCTTTCAACCATTCTCTAACCGGCTCGCTGCCGGCATCAGTTGCAAAAAATCTAACAGAAAGGATTGGATTCATTGTTACGGCGTATCAAAATTGGTACGTAACAACAAGCACTCTTTGGTTCGAAAAAGCGATCATTTAGTTGAACGCCGACAAGCATGTTATTTTCCGCATGATCAGCGCCCGATCCAGACCATAGCATGACAATAAATCTCCTTAAGCAACAGTTTGGAGTTTGTCATGAACCAAGAAAATCAAAACAATCGACACGCACCCTGGAATAAAGGCAAGTTGATTGGTCAGAAATCGCCACTAAAATTGAAGGAAATCTGGGCCATACGTATTCGATTGCAGATGGCCAAAAACACGCGCGAACTTGCGTTATTCAATCTTGCTATTGATAGCAAACTTCGGGGGTGTGATTTGGTTAAGCTTAAAGTCTGCGATGCTGCTCAGTGCGGTCGGGTGTCATCACGCGCAATGATAATGCAGCAGAAAACGCATCGACCGGTTCAATTTGAGATAACGGAACAAACCAGAGACTCGTTGGCAAATTGGATAAACCAAGCTCAACTAAAATCCGATGAGTATCTTTTTCCAAGTCGGATTCATCATTCACCGCACCTTTCGACGCGGCAATATGCTCGAATAGTTAAGCATTGGGCAACATCAATTGGTCTTGATCCAGCTGCTTACGGAACGCATACAATGCGCCGGACAAAAGTCACCTTGGATTCACGCTGGGAACACAGCGGCTTATCGACGTTAGTCGTTGTCGAGCGCGAAACATTTCATATTGCCAAACAAAAAAACAGTTTCGAAACGTCCTATTATGTGAGTAATGCCGCGCTCAACGCGGAGTGTACCAAGCCTCTTGCCGAGGAGTTGACCCACGGTATCCGTTATCACTGGGGCGTAGAATCCAATAATTGGATTCGTGATGTCACTTTTGCTGAAGATCACGTCAAAACAAAAGCGGGCAACCAGGCGCAAGTCATGGCTTTGTTACGAGGCCTTGCTATTGAACTGATCAGGAAGACATCGCCGAAAAATTTCCAGGCGGCCATCGATAATTTCGTTGATTCTGTTTCTACTTTGGAATCAATGTTTAAGCAAGTAAAGTTTTTATGAGAAAGCCGTGAGGGTGGCTTCAAACATCACATTACTGTTAATGCTTGCACTCTTAGGCTACTGCCAGAGGAACGGCAGGTTTAGTCATGATTACTCAAGCTAAACAATTACTTATACGACTTCACGTCGCACTACGAAGCAATCCTTACGGTTCCCCTAACGGAACATCGAAAATATGGGTAAGAAAGTTATATTCCTAGATGAAGATATTCACAGTAAACTTTGTAATGGTCAACTAAAACCGGACACATTCTTAAGCAGTCTTCCTATAGAATTCCCGTTCAAATTCCAGCGGGGATTGATAGCCTAGTTTTGAGTGCATGCGTTTTCCATTATAAAAAGCCAAATAATCAATAATGCTGAGCCTTGCCGACTCTTTAGTCCTGAATTTCTCGTAATTCAGTTGCTCGTGTTTTAAGCTTCTGAAAAACCGCTCTGTCGGCGAATTGTCCCAGCAATTACCTTTACGACTCATGCTTTGTTGCATCTTCATCATCCCCAAATGAGCCCTGTATTCGTGGCTTGCGTATTGGCTGCCCCGATCAGAATGATGCTGTAGGCCAGGCTCGGGCTTTCGTCTCCAAAATGCCATCTGTAAGGCATTAACACATAACGAAGTCCGCATATGATCATCAATCGACCAGCCCACCACCTGCCTGGAAAACAAATCGATAACGACCGCAACATAAAGCCAGCCTTCAAGCGTCCAGACGTAGGTAATGTCAGTCGTCCAGACCTTATTAGGTGCAGTCACATCAAATTGCCTATTCAATAGGTTAGGCGAAATCGCATCATTATGATCGCTGTCTGTGGTGACTTTGAATCGTTTTGGGTAGCGCGGTTTCAGCCCCATCTTTTTCATCAATTGCCCAGCTTTATAGCGCCCGACTTGGAAATCTTCTTTTATGAAGGCTTCGGATAAACGGCGGGAACCATAGGTTTTTCTATTTTCCTCAAATAGTTGGACAGCCTTGGCTTCAAGCTGTTTTTCCAGTAACTTTTTGTCGGTATCTTCAGGCGTTTTAGACCACGCATAAAAGGCGCTGGTACTGACCTGCATGACTTTACACAGCACGGTGACAGGAAATGTCTTCTGTTGCTCTCTAATAAATCCGTATCTTATTGGAGTTCTTGCGCAAAGAAGACTGCGGCCTTTTTTAATATGTCGCGCTCCATCCGCAATTGTTCAACTTCTTTACGTAAGCGCGTCAATTCCGACTGATCAGTTAAATTCAAAATATTTTTTTTGGTTGCTGATACCGTTGGACCTTTTTCGGCCCTTACCCAGCGTCCAATAGCGCCCAAGGAGACGCCTAAATTATCCGCCGCTTGCTTGTGCGTATAGCCTTTTTCATTAACCAGCTTTGCCGCATCTTGTTTAAATTCAAGAGTGTATTTGGGTCGTTTATGTTTAATTTGTTCGCTCATTATTCACCTCTTTTGACATTATAAATCTGTCTTTAGAAGTGTCCGGTTTTATTAAACCATTTCAGTTAAGAGCGGTTCCTTGCGACCGGTCACTGGGTCTATTGGCAAGCGGTCATTCTTGTATTGCTTGACCGCCTCTTCGATGGATTGAGTGAAATCGGTTTTAACCTCAACGGTGGCGACTGGAAGGCCGTTGATGAAAAACACCAGGTCAATTGCCCATTCGCGTGTTGGGCAGTATTTGAGCTGACGAACAACCCGCAGTCGATTTAGTTTGTAGCGTTCATTGACTTTTTCATTGCGTAGGTCTTCGGGCGCTTTCTGGCTCATATCAATATGACCGGCACCGGCTATTTTGAAGCCGCTACGCAATACATTGATGGTGCCGCCTGTTTTGGATTTCAAAACGTCTTCAAGCCTATCGAGAAGATGTTTTTGAGCGTCGCTGCCATGCAAGCCGTTTAATTTACTCAACACCGTTGGCTGTGTGGCTTCTAGCCAAGCCATAACATCTTCTGGAAACAAAGCACGTTGCTGGTCATAGCCAGCAATCATGCCTTCTAACCAGCCCTGCTCTACCAGTTTTTTGGTGATGTAATTTTCAAAATGAACTTCGTGGTGGTCTTTAGCCATTTATGCTGCATCCTTTACTAAGTGACGAACATCGATTTTGCCGGTAACGGCGGCACTGATAAGCGCTGTGCTGTGTTCTTTGAGTAGTTCTATTGAGTTTTTAGTTTCCGCTACTAAGGCATCAATACGTTCAATTTTTCCATCAAGAAAATCTACGATTTCTTTCTGTTCGTTCATAGGTGGATATGGAATAAGAAAATTACTAAATACCTCTGTTTGCAGCCGCCATCGTCCGACATTGGCTACACCTTGCCCCAAAGCAAAAAATATCTTTAATTTGTAGCCCATCTGCATCAAATAAAGATAGTATCTATCGACTGAGTTTTTATCAGTCAGTGTAAAAACGCGGTAATCAGGGCTTGTAACTCCAAATTCACCGGACAAGTCAACATAGCCGGTTAATAAGTCCATGTGATTCATGGCGAAGTCACCAACTTTAACAAATTGATACTTTGAATAGTCCATAGCTAATTGACCTTCACCGCTTTCGGTATCTTTTATCTTTATACCTTGCTGTGTTATGGATAAAACCTGATAACCTTCTTTGCCAGCAATGCGCTTTCTTATTTCAAATAAGTGCTTAACTCTTTTTATAACCCAGTGCTCAGGTATATTTCCCATCCAAGAAACACCCACATTCTGTAATCGTTTAGCCCCCCCTCTAAAACTAGCCAAAAAATGAAAAAATATAGGCTATGATATTAAGTGATCGCGACCTGAGCCAAATAGATGTGGATTATCTGGATAAATTGCCAGAGACGCGCTTGCGCACCTTGAGCAAAGACTTGCTGGCAGACCTTAAAACGGCCAGGGAGCGGTTAAATCAATCCCCCGCGACGAGTTCACGCCCGCCGTCATCGCAAGCCCCCTGGACAACAAGCACACAGGAACAGCCCCAGCCGGACGACGAATTGCCGCAAACAGATGAACCCGTTGAACCTACCGTAGACACTACGTCATCTGAGCATTCCGAAAAAACAGAGTCTTCCGAGTCGCCAACGCCGCCCACAGACGACACGCCGCCCGATACAACCAAAAAAGCCGGACGTCAACCCGGCAGCGCAGGCCACAGCCGCCAACTCACGCTCCCCGTCACCCAAACAGTGCAACATGCGCCCGAGTGCTGCGCCGGTTGCGGCCAGTTGTTTAACGAAAGCCATAAACGTTTGCTGTGGAACGCCCGCTACGAACTGGAACTTGAACCGGGCAGTGAAGATAGGCCAGCATTACAAATCCAACATACCCGGCACGAATACTGGGTGATAAGCTGTGACTGTGGTCATCAAACACACGCGGAACCGGGACGTTGCCCTGACGACCCAGAGTGGAGCGTAGCGGTGAGCGAATGGCATTTATGCGGCCCACGTCTGGTCAGCTTTCTGGTCTACATGGCCTTATTTATGCGCACATCTCGCAGAAGAATCCAAGATTTTTTGCACACCTGGCTGGGTATTGACTTGAGCACCAGCACCATCAACCAGTGCATACACGAAGCGGCACGCGCCGTAGAGCCCGTCGTCGACGAGCAATTAGTACCCGAACTCAACGCCAGCGACTTGCTGCATATTGACGAGACGCCTTGGAAAGAAAGCGGCAAACTGCTTTGGCTGTGGGTGTTTGTCGGTAGCTATACCGTGGTCTATAAAGTTGGCAAACGCCATCGCTTGATCGTGCAACAGCTATTGGGCGACATCTTCAACGGCTTCCTGATGACCGACGGTTTCAGCGTCTACCGCATCTTTCCCAAGCGCTTACGCTGTTGGGCGCATCTAGTCCGCAAAGCCCGCGCCCTGCACCAATGCCTGGATAGCCAAGGCCAAGCCTTTGGCGAAGCCTTGCTCCTGGGCATGATCATCTTAATGCGTAATATCCACCGCCTGCGCGAAGGCCCCGACGACCCTGATGCGCTGAAAGCGCAAAATCAACAACTGCTGGCGTGGATACACACCTTGTGCGAAATCCAACAGACCTTGGAGCATGAAGACAGCCGAAAACTGGCCGTTGAGTTTCTCAATGACTGGGACGCCATCATGCGCGTAGTGGAAACGCCAGCGCATCCGTTGACCAATAATGTGGCGGAGCGCAGTTTGCGGCACTGGGTGTTGTTGCGCAAAATCACCTTCGGTTCGCGTACCGCGCAAGGTAGCCGGGTGATCGCCTTGCTGGCCAGCGTGATTGATACAGCGCGCTTGCGTGATCTGAATCCTTGGGATTTCATTGCTCAGGTGCTGGCTGCGCGCCGTAAAAACTTACCCGCTCCTACGCTGCCAATGTGTGCGTTGGCGTGATGCGGGGGGGTAAACGATTACAAGTAAACGAACTTACAATCTAATCAACCTTAGCCGACAATCACCAACCAGTCGGTCAGATAGGTCATTTTTATCGACAAGTTTTTTCCCAAAACTTTCAGCATGTCGTCCGACTCTCGCAAACTAATACGACCATTGATTTTGAGTTCACGCAACGCATTATCCTTGTAGACTACCAAGCCGCTCCTGTAGCGCCGGATCTGGCTAATGACGCTTTCCAGAGAGGTATTTTCAAACACCAGAAAGCCATTCACCCAGGAAGTCGACAGTGCCGAATCCAGTAACCGGATTTCGCCCAGCCCTGCTGCATCGACCGATACCGCTTCGCGATCATGCAAAATCTGAGGCTGCTTCAAGGGGCCAAGGTCAGCCACTTCAACCCGGCCGGACACGACTTTGACTTCATCGCCATTGCCCTTTTCATGCACGAAAAACCGAGTTCCCAATACGCGGGTCGTCGAATGATCAGCCTGGACAATAAACGGCCGGCTGAGATCAGGTTTAACCTCGAAGTAAACCTCACCCTTCAGCAGTTCGACCTTGCGTTGCGGGCCATCCATGCTGACTACGATGGAGCTGTCGGTATTCAACATTGCGGTAGATCCGTCATCTAAATAGACGGTTTTATGCTCGCCCATCCTGGTTGAATAATCACCTCTCAGCAATATCTCCAGTTCGCTATGAAACAACCAGGTTAGCACCAGACAGGCAGCCATTGCCAACGGCAGCTTGATATTAGGGGAGAATGTCTTTTTCCGCGGTTCTATGCGATGTTTTAGCGCGGCTTCACCGAGCACTTGCAGCAGGTCCGCATCACCCCACAACCTGCTGATTTCATTAAAGGTGTCACGATGCACGTCGGCTTGGTTCAGCCATCGCAAAAATGATGTTTTTTCCTCGCTAGTGACATTGCCGGCCTGTAACCTTACAAACCAAGCTACCGCTTGCTCATCAATGTCATTATCAAGTTCGGATTCCAAACCGTTCGTGTCGTTTTTCTGTTTCATAGATAACTACTCAGTTTCTGCATAGAAAGCTCTCCGTAGCCCGGAAACGCAACCGGCAAAGAAATCCACAGAAATTAACCGTCGAAATCTTTGAATAGTAGCGTTTCATAATATTCATTCTACCTAAAACTCATGGTTATTTATAATTTCGCCTGATATTTGAGTGTTATTTGACTGTAACAACAGCATGTGTTCAAACTTTCCTGCCGTCAATAGCAGCGGCCAGCCTTTTAGCCAATAATCCTGCTGATCCCGGTAATATGGCGACAACGGGTGACTCGACTGCCCTCCGGGCATATGCAAAATGGCATCTTCAAAATGGTTAGGCGAGACCACCAGCCGTTCACTGGCTCCAAAACCAGGCCCAGCCGCGCGTACGCAAAAAGCGCAGCCCGGCAAGGCTTCACTCGGCATATCAAGCAAGCCACTCAATATCGGCAAGACCTTGGAAAACGGGTGCGATTGCTTGACTTTATTGAGCCGGCCCCAGTTTAATTCCATTAACGCCACACCCGGCTGCCGGGCTTGCAGCTGCTGTATGCTGTGTTGCAACTGTCCCAGAATGAAGTCATCCCAATTCCGGTAATGCTCTGCGTCCGGCAGAGTCTGCGGCAGTTTTTCGTTCAACAAGGCTTGCAACGGCGTATCGATATAATTCCAGGCATAGCTGAAGTTTTTATCGGCCTGCCGACTCGCCGTTAAAAACGGCGTAAAGACCGACTCGATCAATTGCTTGCGAAACTCGACCAGCAAGGCAAAACCCAGGCTGCCGACATCAGCCCGACCATCCCAGGCCAGCAAATAGTCGCGCGCCTCGGCCAGATCCGGTTGTCCCGCAATCACTTCGGCTGTCAGGCTATTCAAGGCCAACTGCTGATAGTAGACATAAAACTCGCTTTCGGTATCCAATTGCAGATCGAACATGGCCCATTCGCCAATCTTGGGCATTTGCGTAAGTTGCTGGGTAATCCTATAGGCGCGGTAACCGTTGCCGAACTGGTGGCCGATCACGTACGGATAACTTTTACCCAATCGGCGATCGTTGGCCGACACCAAAACACCCTCGGGCGGATTGATGACGCGCGGCAAATTTTCGGGTTCGACATAACCGTTCCAGCCCACGCTGCCATCCGCCCATGAGCGACTGACCAATCCGTCATTGCCGAAGCGCTTGGGAATTTTGCCCATCAATGTCCAGGCGATACTACCCTTATCATCGGTCAGCAACACATTCAACTGCGGGCCGCCGCTGCTGTTGACAATTTTTACCGCTTGCTCAAGGGTTTCGCCTTGCTCTAAATCAAACAAATTGAGGTTGACGGCATCGGCATCCAGCGCCACCCAATGAATTGCCACCGGCTGATCCAGCAACGGTTGGTTGGCAACCGGCCCCCAGCGCGTCTGCTTGACCGTGATCTGTTTGGCTGCACTGCCTTTGACGGTTATGGTTTCCTGGTATTCGTCGAAGCGTTGCCATTGCTCGCCTACCCGGTATTGATCGGGATTAGCGGGATTAATCTCAAGCCGGACCAAATCCAGGAAATCGCCGGAAAGATTGGTTACTCCCCAGGCGATATGTCGGTTGCTGCCGACAATTAACAAAGGCGTACCGGGTAACGTCAAGCCTGCGGCATGCACATCGTTGTAATTCAGCTCGGCGCGATACCAGGTATTGGGCACCGATATGCCCAAATGCATGTCGTTAGCCAAAATGGCCCGCCCGTCCCAGGTCTTCTTACCGCTGATCGCCCAGGCGTTGGAACCGACCATAAAATCGGATTGATGAACCAACTGGGTCAATTGAACAGGCGTTGTCTTATCCGATGGCTGATGCGCTAGTGCGCTTGCCAAAGCCTCAACAGGAATCACCTGCGCCGGGCGCAACGATTTGGCCTGTTTTTGCAGCTGTTCGGTGTAAAAATCGGTATCCGGCGTTAAAAAACGCATCGCTGAATCCGGCAACGTCTTTTCCATGACGCTCAGCATGCGCTCGCCGCGTTCCTCCCAGGCAGTCAAGTTCTCGCACATGCCTAATACCACCAGCAGGCTGTCCTCAGAAGTCCACGGCTCCGGCCGGTAACCCAATGCGGTAAACTCAAAAGGCAGTTTGCCGGATTCCGCGATATAGCTGTTAACGCCGTCGGCATAGCTTTGCAGATATTGCTGATGCACTGGCGGCAGTTTTTCCCAGATCGCTTTGGCCTCGCGATGAAAACCGTAGGTCCGGGCCTTGATGTCGCTGTCCAGCGCCATACCGCCGAAAATTTCCGCCAAGCGCCCGGCGCTTTTGCGCCGCATCAGCTCCATCTGGAACAGACGGTCGCGGGCGGTGACATAGCCCAATGCCCGGACCGCATCGACACGGTTAGCGGCATTGATGACCGGCATGCCATGCGCATCGGTATCTACGCGAACCTCAGCCGTAAGCCGGTCCAGCTTCACCGTGCCGTCCAGTTGCGGCATGGCCTTATGCAAAACCCAGAAACCGCCGCCGACGGCAATCGCCGCCATGCTTGCCAGCCCCAAGCCGCTATACCAAATAGTTTTTCGAATATTCGCCATTTCCATCCAAATATTATGAAATACGGTTGAAATCTTAAAAGTCATCACCACGAAGACACGAAGTTTTTACTTTGTTTTTCTTCGTGTCTTCGTGCCTAGCCTCATTCCCATGCTCGCGTGGAACGGGGAATAATTGCTGTTTAGAATCATAAGTTCAAAGCCAGCTTTGGCCGATTCAAGCTTGGCTTACAGCGATGACACTGATTTTTTATTAGTCAAATCCGTGCTCTCGATGTGCTATTTTTTAAATTATTTGAGCCGCTACCGGCCTGTCCACTGCTACAATCTGACCTTCTTCCAACTTGACACAGCGATCCGCCAAGTAAAAATAGCGGTCGTCATGGCTGATGACCAGTACTGTCTTGCCTCGGGCTCTTAAGGCCGGTAGCAGCTCTGTATAGAATAAATGCTTGAATTCAGGATCCTGGTCTGCCGCCCACTCGTCGAAAACGTAAAAAGGCCGATCTTCAAGATAAGCGACCAATAGTGCCAGACGTTTGCGCTGGCCTTGCGACAAATTCACCGAGGAAAACCGACCGTTATCAACCCGCACTTTATGATGCAAATGCAAGCGCTGCAAATAATCGTCGATGAGTGCATGGTTGTTCTCGTTATCAACCCCATACAATTCATCGAACAAATAAAAATCCGAAAAAATCACCGAGAAGTTTTGCAGGTAATCATCCCTGTTACCTTCATTGACGACATCACCGTTCCAGCAAATACCTCCCTGCTCAGGCATGTAAAGCCCGACCAGCAGCATTGCCAACGTAGTTTTGCCGCTACCGTTGCCGCCGACTAAAAAGACCAGCTCTCCAGGCTTAAAGTCCAGGTCGATAGGCCCCAAGGTGAAATTGCGATTTTCCTTTTCCCGATGAAAACTGTGCGTCACACCTTGTAGCGACAACCCGAAAAACGTTACGCAAAGCACGGGCTTACTAGACCTATCGGATTGCTCTATCTGTCTTTTGAGCTGGTCTCCAAGCTGGCGGACTTTTTGTAATGAAACATTGGCGCGGCCAAAAACAGGCAAACTGTTGGTGAGTATGGTCAACGGCGACATCATGAACAAAAACACCAACGCATAGCCGCGGATCACGTCCTGATCAATAGCTTGCCAAACCGGAAAAACATAAAGGATCACCCCTATAACCAAGTAATACAGTAGCTGCGCCCACTGATTTACCAACAAATACGCCACTGCGCCCCGAAAAGAATATCGGCGATAGGCTTCAGCACTGGCCGCTAACGACTGAGCCATAAATGCATCGCTACGCCGCCGGTGTAATTTCAACTCACGAACGCCTTCCGTCAAAGCTCGAAAACCGCTACCGAGCACGTCGTATTCCTCCCGCGCCTTGAGCACGGCTTTTTTCGGCCACTCTCTGAACAGACTGGAACTCAAGACTCCGAATACAATCACCCCAGCCAAAACCAAGGCTAAGTGCCAGGATAACCAACTCAGATAAGCCATACAACCGGCCACGACCGCAAAATTAATACAAACTACCGGCAACAATTGACTGGCATTGGCAATCGCTGTGATGTCCTCGGTCAAATTAGCCAATAATGCCGACTTACCGAGTTTTTGCAGATAAGGATAAGGTGCGGCAAGAATTAAGCGACTGATTTGGATGCGAAGATCGCAAACAATTTTAGCACTGAGCCGATTGAGCAGATAATGCGATAAAAAACCGCTGGACAATACCACAATAGATAACCCACCAAACAGCCACGGCAAAAGTTTAGCATCCAGGGTATTATTCGACAGCGTCGAATTAATCAGCGCAACCAAGGCCGCACTGCTTAATCCGCTGATGCTGCCGACAAGTAGTACGCCAATAATCGTTAGCCAGGAAGAGCGGCACAAAAAAACTAACATAAAATATTTCCCTTTTAGCTCGCAGATACAATTATTCAATGCGTTAGAACAACATCTTCGTTATGCCGCATCTCAGGCCTCAAAGCCAAAAAGAAAAGCGTCACCGAATTTGTCCTCTAAAACAGTCTCGGTTCCCAAAACTTATCGGTATGCCCGCTTAAACCTGAGCAGGCATAGTAATAGGACGCCTTAAGCTCTTTTTAACCTCATCCGTCCCGCTAAAAATACTACCAAACACTGAACCTGACATTGCTAAGTTCAGGATAAAAGGTTCGCATCTATTACGTCTCAATTACGCCGCACTTGGAGCGGCGAGGCCTACATCGCGCCTTTAAAAAACTATGTTATTTAACACATTGTAAGTGCGTCATATGCCGATTTTTCAAATCCATCTCCTGGTTTTATATCTAACTCGTTGAAATAAAACAATTACAAACTGGCACACTACCTGCTTAATAATACTCAAAGCCATACCACAAACACGGCCTGACCCGACTCAAGACAACAGACGTATCGACCTGCTGCGGCGACGTTCTACGGCAACTCAACTTGCCGTACAGACTCGATATATTACAAACCGCTTGCCTGTGTGCCGATAGCCACGAACCATCAAAACAAGAACCGGAATCACATATGTTTAACAAATCCAATAACCTATATCGTTTTGTCAATCAGCCCAGGCAAATCACTAACGCTGCTATTAATCGTCTCATAAGTTTTAGCACTATTCCTGTTAAAATAGGTGCATGAACAGAGTCGAAAAAAGAAGTCAAAAACGAAAAGAAGTCGTCGAAGCCGTCGTATTGAGGAAGGAGCCGGTCACTGTCGTGGCACGAGTTTTCAACATTCCCGCGCGGACGGTCTTCGGTTGGTTAGCCCGCTACCGGCAAGGTGGCTGGCAAGCCTTAACGGAACAAAGCCGCCAGGGCCGCCCCAAGAAAGTCACGGGAGATGACCTCAAGTGGCTTTATGATGCAGTGACGATGGGCAACCCTTTAAACTACAAACTGCCGTTCTGCCTATGGACAGCCAGCATTATCCGAACCTTATTGGAAAAAGAACGCGGGGTAACGTTGTCGAAAAGCGGAGTCTGTCGATTGCTTGGACACTTGGGCTTGAGTCCGCAACGGCCGATTTATAAGTCTTATCAACAAGATCCCGACAAAGTCAGGGCTTATCTTTCCGAGACTTACCCCAATGCCGTCGCTGAAGCCAAAAAACACCGGGCCCGCTTATATTTCGTGGATGAGGCGGCTTTTCGTAACGATGCACATCGTGGCACGACCTGGAGCAAGATCGGGGAAACGCCGGTGGTCAGAGACACGGGCGGGCGGTTTGGCTTCAAGCTAATCAGTGCCGTTTCCGCCCGTGGCGACTTGCACTTTGACATCGTTGATGGCGCTATGGACGCGGACAAGTTTATTGTTTTTCTAAAAAAACTGCGTCACGACAGCGGAAGCCCTATCTTGGTCATTGCCGACAATGCCAGATACCACCATAGTAAGAAAGTGACAACATTTTTAGACACTCAGCAAGGGCAAATCATGATGGCTTTCTTACCGCCTTATTCACCGGAATTAAATCCGGATGAACAGGTTTGGAACCATGCCAAGGCAGATGCCGGCAAACGCCCTATACAAAACAAGGGCGAAATGGAAAAAGTCATCCTCAATGCGATGCAGGCTATCAAAGAAAAAACCGAGTTAGTGAAGAGCTTTTTCCGTTTGCCGGAAACGTTATATGCCGGGAACTGCTTCTGAATGACTGCCAGAACTTTTGAGACGATTAATAGAACTAAAAAATAAAATACCTACGCAGCCGCAAGATAAACATTCTTAACAACAACGAAGAGGGATTTGAACTTGAACGCAGAAGCCATTTACTTAAATCACCAGTCCGAATTGCAGTTTCATTTGACCCGGATTGTCGACTGCCCGGAAATAGCCGCCGATCTCGCTCAAGAAAGCTTCATTATTTTTTTCCGCGAAGCGCAAAAACAAACTATCGATCATCCGCGTGGCTTTCTGTTCAGAATTGCCAAAAACCTCGCTTACGATCACATCAAGCATCGAAAAGTAACCGAAAATTACGCACAAACGAAAGAGCAATCCCTACCCCCGCCAAGCGAATTCCCCTCTGCCGAGAAACTCGTATCCATCAATGAAAGGTTAGCCGCCATCACCCAGATACTGGATAAATTGCCTTTGCGCACACGGGAAATATTTATCCTGAATAGAGTTTACGGCATGACATATGCCGAAATTGCCAAAGAACGCGGCATATCCGATAGCGCCGTTGAAAAACACATGGCCAAGGCCCTGTTACACTGTCGTAAACAATTCAAAACCCATCGACTGGACCAGCATGATCACTGAGGTATTTTGCCGCCTCTATCGTCTACTCTACGGAAACCGAGCCATCGCAACGAATGGCTTGGTAAATTTACCGCAGTTACCTATCAACGGAGAATAACAATGGCTTGGGACGACGACGAAGACACCACTATTTATCAGGTTGTGGTCAATCACGAAGAGCAATATTCAATCTGGCCGGAATACAAGGAAATACCGGGCGGCTGGCGGACGGTTGGCAAAATCGGCAACAAACAGGAATGCCTGGATTACATCAAGGAAGTCTGGACCGATATGCGTCCGTTAAGCCTACAGATACACATGCAACAAACGACATCGCAGTAGCCCGTGAATGACAGGGACGGGATTTGCATCCCGTCTTTACCCACATTCGAGCCGCCTAAGCTCAATCCCTTTATAATATTTCGCGGGAACCGTCAGCGCCGCGCTGATGCCGCCGCCAAAATCCAGATCGGCCAGCGCCCAATCTCCAGCCAAACCATAGCCCTCCGGCACAGACAAAAAATGCGCCTTACCGACCGACGAAGAGATAACTTCGGAAACATCTAGCCCAAGACCTACGCCAACAGCTTTTACAAAACTTTCCTTCCTCGTCCAGAGTCGATAGAAAAACGCGTCTTTCCTGTCTTCCGGCAATCCATTCCAAAAACAGCGTTCAACTTCGGCAAAACAACTGCTGACAACCGAGTCATAATCGACCCTGCCGTTCCACTCTTCAATATCCACCCCAATCTGACCGTGCAAACCTACCGCTACAATCATTTTCCGCCCTGAGTGAGATAAATTGAATTTAACTTCCGGTTCTTGGCCGTCGATGCTGATATATGGCTTACCAAAATCTTCCACCGCAAAGCGGATATTCTCAGGAGCCATACCAATATACGAGGCCAAAATAGCCCTCAACTTACCGTGACTGACAACATAACGGCCACTATGGATTTTATGCGAAAACCGTAACGCCTTGTTCCGTTCCTTGTCGTCCAACACATTCCAATAGCCCCCATACTCTGCATTGTTAGCATGCAAATCTTCAATCCATACCTCAATGTTATTATTTAGCAATCGCCTACAGCTCCAGAAATTTCCATTTGTGCGTTACTTATTTATAGTGGTGTTGCGGGCTATCGGCTGGACCTGATACAACTCCCCCAAACAGTAGCCTACCAAACTCCAAGGCCATAATTATATTTCCATCGCCCGTTATTTCGCCCTGCTCATAAGCATTAACCGCGGTTTTCCTGCCGTCGATCAGCCCGCATAAAACGCTGTATGTTGTAGCGATGGTGCAATCGCAAGATTCATCATCATGTTCTTTTAACGTCAGACCGTCACTGTTACTCTCAATAACCCATACGCCGCCTTTTAAACCGCTTATCACTAATTTACAAACGCCGCATAACCGGCTGAATTTATCCGTTCTTGCCGCGCTATGTTGCAAAAAACGGTTTTGGAAAAAATCGTTCAAGTCCAGGTCATCAAGCGCATGTTCGTCATTAACCCGCTGTTCGGCATATAACGCTGCTATCGTTGGATACCCTAACGACTGATGAAACCTGTTAATCTCAGTCATCAATTCACCCGGAATTGCCGTCAATGGAATTGCTGTCCCATTGCCGATAGAGTCCTTGCTGATTTTGCCGGAAAACCAGACTTTCACATCGCCGGCTCCCTGATCATGGGACACTTTAAAAATTGACTCAATCAAGCCCTCGTCCCAAGGCTCGTCAAGAAAATCAAACAGTTTCGCCAAAACCTGTTCCGGCTGCCGAACCAAAGACTCATAATTAACCCTAATGCACTGCTTGGCATGCGTCTGTTCGAATGCCATCAGTTTACCGGTCTTATCCAACCAGTTATCAATCATCGCGGCAACAAGATTGGTCGGATGTTTCTGCACATAAGAAGCCAATTCATCCATATAGCCTAATGGACTGAATTTAATGGACGAATAAGCAACATCCAGGCAATTGCGATATAAGCAGATATAGTTGGCCTGTGGAAACACTTTTGTCAGTATCTTCAGATAATCAATATTGATGGTCGATTTTTCGCACCAATTCTTTTTGCCCTTTCCTCGGGTGTAGCGGCCCAGAATGTCTTCCACCACGCGCCGCGTTTCATTAATTGCCAGTTGGTCTCTTTGCTCTTCGGTTTCCATATCCGGCAATTTTCCAAGCGAGTAATAAGTCGTCGCATATAAATTGGCGCATAACGGACCCAAGCTCAAATGACCGGGACTGCATAAATTAGGATGCGTATCGACAATGCAACGCAGCATTGTCGACCCCGAACGGACACAAGATAAGATAAAAACTGGTTGTTTAACCCGTTCCGCATGCGGGTCGTTAGTGTTTGCCATGATTAACTGTCCTTTTGTACACGTTTAGACGCTTGGCTCTGATAGCCGGGGTTTTGTTCTGTCTTTAGGGAAACGCTGATTTATTCCGTTCGTGGTGAGCTTGTCGAACCATGATCGGAATAAATCCAATTAAATCTGTAACTTAAAAAGCCCTTCGACAGGCTCAGGGCGAACGGAGTGATTTAATCAGCGCTTCCTTAGGTAACGGCCTTAACTGGAACAGGCCTGATAATATGACGCTTTATGCTCTTTTTAACCTCATTGGCGCTGTTAAAAACCAGCTTCCGATGTGCCGTTTAAGCTCAATCCAGAGCTGGCCATACTCTCTCGGCGCCAACAAAAACCGTGCCGCACCGGCCAACAAAGAAACAACCCTGGAAGCATCTAACCCGAGATCGACACCGACAGCTTTTATAAAGCTTTCTTTCCTCGTCCACAGCCGGTAGAAAAACTCGCTTTTCCTGCTTTCCGGCAATCCGTTCCAGGCATTGCGTTCGGCTTCGGCAAAACAAATACCGGCGGCCAAAGCGCTCGATAGTCATACAAAAAAATCATCGTTAACTCCAGTCGAATTCCTTTCCCAGCAACGGCCAAAGTTTTTCATTATAGGGTTTAAAAAACTCACTAAGCTTCGCCATGCTTTCCTCATCCGGTGGCGGCAAAACAATAGGGTTCTCATTTATTTTATTGTTGGATACAGGGCACTCAAAATCCGGCAAACCAACGAATTCATAGATTTGGTTTAAAAAACCATTACTATCAGAAAAGTAGTCAGCTACGTCGAGCACCAGCACGTTTTCGCGACCAAAACATTCCATCCAGTAACTCGCCGCTTTCCAGTAAATACTCGTTTGCAGCACGTCAAAACCGGTAGTCGTATACATCGGATATTCCGGAAATACCTCAAGCGCTTTATCAACATAGGCGGGAAATGATGTCAAAAACGGCAGTTCGCTCGTGCGTTTCTTGCCTGATATAAACACGTCCCACTTCCAATGCGAAAAGACGCGCTTTACAGGATCCCTTAATATAAGCACAATTTTCGTATTGGGTTGCGCCTGTGACAGGTTATAAGTTAATTCCATCCAATGAAGGTAGGGTGCAAGAAACGGAGACAGCGCAAGACCGCGACGGGCAGCATGATCTTTCTTCTGCCGCTCCGTTGGATAGAATATTCGCCACTCTTCAGGGTCAGATATAAGGAATTCTTTAACTAGCGGAGTCATTATGTTGGGGTGCAGCATAATATTGACAGCCAAATCGCTGGTGCCGCTTTTTACTGGCCCGATAACACAGAAATCAGGTAACGTACGCTTACCGTTGAATTTTCGCAAAAACTTGCGCCAGCTTGGCGGACCTCCAAAATAATGGGGCAGAAACTGATATTCCAATAATTTGGCAATATATTGCAGCTTTGACGGCAATTCATCGTCGGACAAATAGCCATTGCGCATACACCGGTTCTCAGAGGTCAATTGATAAGCGCGAGACAATCTATTTCTCTTGCGTTCAATAGCAGCCGCATTCATTTACTTACTCCGTTCCTAAAATTAAATCCGTGGTTATTTTTTCAGCTGAATATGTCAACCCGGTAATCGGGCGAACACAATAGATCATCGTGTCATTAATAATCTCTGATACTGGAAATAAGCTGATTCTTTGTATTCTCAGCTCCTTTGCGCTTGAGTTTGTTTTTCCTTGTCGCTCCCTGTTTATGCAACCAGCGAATAACACCCGTCACATAAAGCACTAAGGGAATCAGCCCTGAAATTAAAATAATAAGCTGCCCGGTAAAGCCGAAAGCTTCGCCGCTATGTAACGGATAAAGCCATTCTACAAAGATGTCGCCTGCGCTACGGCTATTACCCGTCCGCTCGTGGATGATTGCCCCGCTGTATTGATCGATCCAAAGGCGTCGATACGGGGATTTTCTATTAACTTCATCGACCTCCCGCTTACCGACGACATAAACACCCCGTTCATTCGCCGGATAACCGATCCATCGATAGTCGCCACCCGGAAAACGCGCATCGGCAATAGCAGTGACTTCGGCTAAACTTATCCGCTTTTTATCGCCCTTGGGGACGACACTTTGGCAGATCGGATAAGGCTCGGTTACCGGTGAAAAAACGCCCACCAAGCCCCGTCCATATTCAGGAAAAATCATATAGACGCCGGACAGCGCCAAAAACAAAAGGACGACTGAGCTATAAAAACCGAATGTTTTGTGTAAATCGAAGTTGAATCGTTCGGCGCTTGCGTTGCTTTTAATCGTCAAAGCCTTTTTGAGCTTACCGGGACTAGGCCACCATAAAATCAAACCAGTTAATAGTAAAAACACTAAAACCAGACCGATTAACCCCATGATAGTCATCCCCGTCGGCCCTATAGCCAAGCTGTAGTGCAAACGAAGCACCACATCCATTAACGGCCCCCGCCAACCGCGCGCAAAATCGACCTTGAGGCGTTGTCCGCTAACCTCGCCGGTATAGGGATTGATAAATATCTGGTGACTTTCAGAATGATCCGAATTCGGCGAAGGCTGTTCAAACCATAACTCGAAAGCCAATCCTGAATGCCTGGGAAAAGCCAAGCTGAGCGCATTGCCGTTGGCCGGCAATGCGCTCAAACCCGATGCGACAAGCACATCCAGCGGCAAATAGCTTTTTTCCTTGTTGCCTGAAACAGTCATGAGTTTGCTGTTTAACCGCTCATCCAGCGGAAACTCAAACGCCAGCAAGCTACCGGTGAGTCCAACCAAAACAAACACCGCGCCGACAACCAGCCCAAGGTACAGATGCACCTTGAGCCAAAGTTTACGACGCGATTTAAGTGTTAAATCCATAAGATACAAATTCGGATTACGAAAAACAGTAACCTAACGTAGCGGGTAACACATCAATACTCAATCTTAATCGAACCCATAAACGTGCGTGGCGCGCCGTATGAACTTAGCCCATTTGATTGCGTGCTGGCGGTGTAGGTCTTGTCGAGCAGATTATCGACGTTAAGTTGGGTAGTGAGACGGGAGGCTCCAACTTTCCATAACTTACTTACCATCAGATTGGCTGTTACATAACCGGGAGCTTGCGCCGTTTCGGTATAACCGATTTCACGCTGACCCACCGCTTGCGCTCCTGCGCCGACTTTTAGCCCATGCAAAAGCGACTGTTGAAACTCGTAGGTTGTCCATAGGCTGCCATTATTCACCGGCGCATTATGCAGGCGCATACCGTCCATTCCGGCGCCAGCGCTGCCCTTAAGGGTCTTTGCAAAAGGCGTGTAAGCATAGGCGCCGATAATGTTCCATCCAGGGAGGATTTCACCCGTCAAATCAAACTCGATCCCCCGGCTTTCGGCCTCCCCA
The DNA here is from genome assembly GCA_030684815.1 of Methylobacter sp. Lineage (GTDB taxonomy): Bacteria > Pseudomonadota > Gammaproteobacteria > Methylococcales > Methylomonadaceae > Methylobacter_A. The sequence goes on from JAUXXQ010000054.1 coordinate 19,277, forward strand.
ATCGCCAGCGTAGTCCGTGGATCCACCTGAACCGGCACATTTTGTTTTTTCAGGTCGAAATAAGCGATAGTGCCGCTAAAACGGCCATCGAACAGTTCGGTCTTGATGCCTGTCTCCCATTGTTGACCGGTTTGCGGCGGGAGCGGTATCGCTGTCCAAAAATTATTCGCCGCGCCAAAATTTTCAGTATAACTACCATAGAGCGATAGCTCGGGTATAGGCTGCCATACTAAACCGCCGCGCGGCGAGACTTGGTCATAGCTGGAATCTTTAACCGGACCTCCATCAGGGCCGATGCTGGTTCCGGAAGTCTCGGCATTATCATAACGCAAGCCGGCTAAAAGATGGACGTGATAAGGCAGCTCGACTTGATCTTGCGCATAAAGACCAAACCAAGGTAATGAGAAATTTTGGGTGGAAACGGCAGCAGGTAAAATTGTCGGTGCGCCTGCCTGATGAACAGGAGTATAGAGATTAGACGTATCACGGGTAGCAAAGGTAAAACCTGCCATTGTCGACCGATAATCGGAACGATAGTAATCGCCGCCCACTAATAAAGTATGCTTGGCAAAAGCTGTATTGAATTTCCCGGTCAGTTCCAGTGCGTTAAAAAAGTTATGTTGGTAATCGTCGCCGTCCGTGTTTTGAGCGAAGAAAGCACGGTTAACATCCCCTGTTGCAGAAGCGCTTCCAGGACCGCCGCCGGGCGCCAACCTACCCGACATGGTTAAAACGTGGTTGCTGAAATTGAAGCGATGGCGCAGTTTCCAGGCATCGTTAAAGGCATGTTCGGTATTTAAAGACACCATCGTATATTCGTCTTCTTGAAGATTCCACGGATCGCCCAAATTCCGTTCGCGCGGAATATTGGCTGGGCGATTACCCAATAAAGGCACCATACCGCGGCCATTTTCTTTAATGTCGCTGTACTCGACTTTCAAGGTCGAGGTGGTTTGGTCGGAAATATTCCAACGCAAGCTCGGCGCAACGAAGATACGTTCATCGCTGCCGAATTCCTGAAAGGTGTTATTGGTTTGATAGCCCAGATTAAAACGATAGGCGAGGTCTTTGTTCGCAGTCAGCGGGCCTGTGGCATCGACATTGGTGCGATACAAATCGAAGGAACCGAATTGCTGGCTTAAGCTGTAGTAAGGTGTATCCAGCGGCTGCTTGGTAACGAAATTAATGAGTCCGCCGGGCTCAGTTCGCCCGTACAGTATTGAACCAGGGCCTTTCAAAACTTCTACCCGCTCCACGTTGGCGAGATCTTCGGTATGCGCCCACTGGCTCTGATTCTTATAGCCGTCTCTGTAAACATTGTAGTTGCCGAAACCGCGCAGAAAAAACGTCCCAGCTCCGCCTACACCGCTGACCGCGCCACTGACGTTTCTTAACACCTGATCGACGGTGATGGCTTGCTGATCTTTCATCACTTGCCGCGACACCACTTTTACCGACACCGGTGTCTGCATAAGCGGCGTGTCGGTTTTGGTCGCAGTAACGGCGTTGGTGATTTTATAGTCCTTGTTATCAGGAGCATTCACGTCTTTAACCGAGCTTCCCGTCACCGTCATCGCTTTTAACGTGGTTGTAGCTGTTTCCGGAGGTTGCGACGCCGAAGTATTTTCTTTCACCGCCAGCGCAATCGCATCGTTACCCGTATGACGATAAGTAATGCCGGAACCGCCTAAAAGTTTTTGTAAAGCCTGATCGGTGGTGTAACTGCCGGAGAGCGGCTTGGACTTAATATCTTTAACTAAAGCGGCCGGATAGCTCAATTGGTTTCCGGTTGTTTCCGAAAAAGCAACCAATGACGCTGCCATATTCTGGCCTGGAATATTAAAGTTAAAAACTTTTGAATTTCCATCGACCTCTGCGTGTCCCGGAAGCGCATGGCATAACATTAAGATAAAAACAGCGCTAAAAAAACAGGTCTTAATTTTTCGATCTACCCGAATTGCAGACACCTCTTCAAAATTAGACTCTCGTCCCCCCAAAACTAACGGTCTACAGCTATGAATAACAGTGTGCATCATGTTTCTCTCATCATGAGTATTATGTAAAAAGTGCTTTATTTTTGTGTTCAAGAGGGGGACGATTAAGCGTAGGTATTACCTCACATTATTCTGCGATAAATACCTATGCCAATCGAAGACACTTTAACCTTGTCAATTGACGGTATTACAGACACTCGCACTACCCTGCCTTGTTCCGATAATTCATGATGATGCCCGGCTATTTTGCAAAATGTCGGCCAGACGGTTATGCAGTTGTTGATTCTTGATAATATCCATATGGTTGCCTTCAATTTCCTCGTTAACAACGGCGCCGGTAGTATATAAACGCCAATCTTCAGGTATCTGCCCATGCCTTTTTAAGGTGTCGCTCGCCCACCATGCATAAAGCGGCGCTTTGATAATGCCCCATTGATGCGCGCTCATTAATCTGAGTGAATTCTCGGCCACGATAAATTGCAGCTTCATCAGCGCGACGGGCAAATTACGATGAAGGCAACCCTGCCTGGTCGCCCATAAGATGACTTGTTCCAACTGTTCATCAACGGGGAGCGTTGAAAGAAAATCCTGGAATTCCTCTCGTGTATTGGCATCTATTTGATCGAAAGCCTGACGCTCGGCAGGATTGAGATAACGTGCATAACGCGTTAGCAGGTCTGAATTCAGGTCTGCTTTAGCCAATGAATTAATCCGGGTATCCAAGAGTCCGACAAAGGCCACCTCATGGCCCCGGCTCTCTAGTATTTGCGTAATAATCAGGGCGATAGTGCCGCCCATCGACCATCCCAGCAGATAATACGGACCTTCCGGCTGATGTTTTAAGATGGCCTGAACATAATACTCGGCGGCATCAATAAACGACTCGTACTGTCTTGTAGGATTAAGCAATAAACTGCGCGAATCTATGCCGTAAACCGGTTGTTCATGATTCATTCCTTGGGCCAAGGTCTTATATTCAAAGACATAACCGCCCGGATCGATGCAGTAAAGCGGAGCGCGCGTCCCGGCGCTTTTCAGCGTAACCAGCGGCGATGAGACAGCGGCGGTCTCATCGGCCAATAACTTAGCGAATTCCTCAATGGTCGGTGCCTGGAACAAAGCAATCAAATCCAGGTTACCGCCGAGTACCGACTGAATGGTGTGAGCTAATGTCACAGCCAATAAGGAATTCCCGCCTAATTCAAAAAAATTATCGTGAATACCTATTCGATTAACATTCAATATCTCAGCCCATATACCGGTCAAAATTTCTTCTGTTTGGGTACGCGGGGCGACATATTGTTTTTGCAGCTGCACGCTTAAATCAAGCGCCGGCAAGGCTTTGCGATCGACCTTACCGCTGGCGGTTAACGGCAAAGCGTCCAAGAAGGCAAAATGCGACGGCACCATATAGCTGGGCAGTTTTTCTTGCAGTAGTCCCTGTAGTCGAGCTTTTATATCTTGATGCATTCTTCCTTGAAGGGGATTATTCGCATAGACATCCCGACGCTTGTAATCGTCACTTTCATTTACGCTCCATTTCATGAGTTTTGTTGTTGACGAATAATTACCAAGACATACCAAATCGAAACTGCCGTTTCCTGAGCCATTCGCCCAACTGATTTCAATGGTATAAGGAAGATCCAGGCTCAAATTCCATAAATCTTCAGGATCGACGCCTGTCGACTGACAAGCAACCAAGCTTTTTTGCCAGTCATTAACAGTCTGGGGAGATTTCATGCCGTCAAGTAATTCAAAAGCATAAACTTCATGCATTACACGCGCATTTGGGATGTTTTTTATGGCTAAAATTTCCGGCATCCGCTCCGTCAGTATTTGGCGCAGCTTTAACAGCGTTAATTTTTCCGCTGTCCAGTCTATCCAGTTTAAATCTCCCAAATCGTCGGTTTGCGTATCTATATGCAGCACAACATCGTAACGAAACTGAGTCATCTCATTCCTGAAGCGGCCCCGTTTCGGCAGTATTTCCACATAACTTATTTCCGGAATCTGCGCTTTAAGCCCCAAGAAAAAATGAGGATCGATAACGAGCTCTTCCTCTTTAGTTTGGTATCCGTAGATACGCTGTTTAAGTTCCGCAATAGCCATTGAAGCCGGTGCCTGTTGCAATTCAACGGCAACATAAAACGGGTAAAGCAAGGCCAGATTACGGACATCGCCTATAAACAGCCGACCGCCCGGTATTATCGAGCGTATAGCGCCTTTCAACACCTCGGTCAGATAGTCGGCGGTAGGGAAATATTGCACCACAGAATTAATAACCACCGTATCGAATGATTTTTCGGCAATTGCCGTAAAATCATTGGCCGGTTGATTTAGCGTTTGGACATGGGACATGTCTTGCCCGAAACTATCCAGCTGTGATTGTATATAACTTAAAGCCCTCAGAGAGAAATCGGTGCAGACATACCGGTCGCAATAAGGGGCAACACGAAACAATAACAGCCCTCCCCCGCAACCGATTTCTAAAACACTATGCGGCTGAAAACGGTTGATCCGCTTGACGGTATTATCCAGCCATTCATACATTTCATCTTCCGGTATCGACAAGCCCGTGTAACTGCTATTCCAGCCGGCAAAATTGGCCCCTGCCTCCAGCACAGTTTCCTTATCGTAAGTCAGCTCCCATAGCATTTGCCATTGACTGACCTGCTCTCCCGATATATTGCTCCGGAATCCTTCGTCATCCGGGTTTTGGTTTATCCGCTCAGGCACCACATAAGTCACTAAGCGTTTATCGCCGGGAATGTCCTCTCGCGCCAGTACGACAACTTCTTTCACTTCCGGGCTTTGCATCAGCAGCGACTCGATTTCGCCCAACTCGATCCTGACCCCCCGGATTTTAACTTGATGATCGATACGGCCTGCATACTCTATGTCGCCGTTGCCCAGGTAACGGGTCAGGTCGCCGGTTTTGTATAAGCGGCTTCCCGGTGCGCCAAACGGATTCGGAATGAATTTTTCCGCAGTCAAATCGGGCCGATTAAGATAACCTCTGGCCAGGCCGATCCCGCCGATATGCAGCTCCCCCAGTGCGCCAACGGGAACCGGGTTTAATTGCTTGTCCAATATATAAAGCGAGATATTGGCGATAGGTCGCCCGATAGGTATCGAATCATCCGTTTTATCCGGCACACAGAACCATGCGCTCACATCCACGGACGCTTCGGTCGGCCCGTAAAGATTATGGAGTTGCGCGGCTGATTTTTCATAAAACCGCCGGACGACATCCGCCGGTAGCGCTTCCCCGCTACAAATGACCCGTTTTAATGATGTACAGTGTTCTACGCCGGGCGTGTCGACAAACGCTTGCAGCATGGACGGAACAAAATGAAGGGTACTGATCTGATGCTCAACAATCATGTTCATCATAGCGATGCTGTCCTTGTGCTGCTCCGGCCCGGCTACGAACAGACAGGCACCTGTCATTAACGGCCAGAAAAACTCCCAGACCGAGACATCGAAACTGAACGGCGTTTTTTGCAGAACCCGGTCCATTTCATTCAAGCCATACTGTTCCTGCATCCACTGCAAACGGTTCAAAATTCCCTGATGGGGTACGCCTACCCCTTTCGGCTGCCCCGTCGAACCCGAGGTATAAATACAATAAGCCAGATTCTCCGGCATGATCGCTACAACAGGGTTTGTTGCCGGTTCACCGGCGACTTCATGCCATTGCGTATCCAGGCAGAGAATTTTGGTCGAACATACCGCGAGTTTATTGAGCAAACTTGCCTGACTCAGAACTATCGGCGCATTGACATCGGTTATCATAAAATCGAGCCGATCCTGAGGATAGCCTGGGTCCAACGGCACATAAGCCCCGCCCGCCTTGAGAATGCCCATCAGCCCAACGATCATTTCCAATGAGCGCTCAACACAAAGCCCTACCAAAACATCCGGTCCAACCCCTTTCGCCCGCAAATAATGCGCTAACTGATTAGCTCTGGCGTTAAGTTCGAAATAGCTTAGCGACCGATCTTCAAAGACTACCGCAGCCGCATTCGGCATTTGCGCCGCCCGGTCTTCAAAAAGTTGGGGAATGTATTTACCCCGCGGGTAATTGACCGCCGTATCGTTCCAGTCAATCAGGATGTGTTGCTGTTCTTTTTGCGTCAACATCGGCAATTCAGACAGACGTGCTTGCGGCCGGTTTACGATACCTTGCAATAAAACCAAATAGTGTTCGGCTAATCGACTGATCGTACTGTGATCTAATAAATCAACGTTATATTCAAAGGTACACTCCAACGCCCCTGCTCTTTCAGTCATAAAAAGCGTTAGATCAAACTTGGTGGTGGTATTTTCATCATCCATTGAATTGATTTGCAAGCCCGATAGCTTCAACGAACTTTGCGGCGTGTTCTGCAACACGAACAACACCTGAAATAAAGGGTTGAAACTCATATTCCGTTCGGGCTGCAAGGCCTCGACCACTTGCTCAAAAGGCAAGTCCTGATGGCTCTGGGCGTCCAGAACTGTTTGCCTGATTTGGTCGAGTAAAACATTAAATTGCGGATCGCCCGACAAGTCGGAACGTAACACCAGGGTATTCACAAAAAAGCCGATCAAGTCTTCGATTTCCAAACGATTACGATTAGCAATCGGTGTGCCGATCGACAAATCCTGTTGATGGCTGTAGCGGAACAACAACACATTAAACGAGGCCAGCAAGGTCATGAATAAGGTGACATCATGGCTTCTGCTTAAAAGATGGAGTTTTTCGGATAGCGCAAGCGGTACCGTAAACCGATAATTGGCGCCGCAATAACTCATTATTCCCGGCCTGATACGGTCGGTCGGTAACTCATGCAGTTTCGGCGCGCCCTCCAGTTGCTTCCGCCAATAATCCGTCTGCCCTTGCAAAACGTCGCCGACTAACCACTGGCGTTGCCAATAAACAAAATCGGCATATTGAATCGCCGGATCCTTCAATGGTGATGCGTTGCCCTGACTGAAGGCTTCATAAATCGAACCGAATTCACGAATCAGTAGCGATGACGACCAACCGTCAGAAATAATGTGATGCAAGATGACCAACAGGACGCATTCATGCTTATCCGCTTCATTGGATAACGTAAGCAGGCTCACTCGTATCAAAGGCCCGGTTGATAATTCAAACGGGCGTGACGCTTCCCGATGACATAAATCCAGTAATATGGTTTGACGCGAGGGTTCGGGTAAAGCGGTTAAATCCGTGCGCGTCACCGGAACTAAAAGCCGGGGGGCAATCGTTTGCTCCGCTTGTCCATTCGTCGTGATAAAAGTCGTCCGTAAATTTTCGTGCCGACGCACGATTTCGTTAAGACTTTGCTCCAAAGCCGCATCATTCAACTCGCCGCTTAAACGCACTGCAACCGGTATATTGTAAAAAGCATTGCCCGGTTCCAGCTGATCCAGAAACCATAAGCGTTGCTGCGCATAAGAAAGAGGAATGGGCTGAGTGCGCAATACCGGGATTATCGGCGTACGGCCGTGCTTTCCGGCCAGCGAAAGCAGTTCTATCAACTCCTTTTTTTGGGCTTTGAGTTGAGCTTTAACGTTATCGGATAATGCGTTTTTAGGGGCTTTGCATTTTAAAGCATCGCCTTCGGCATAAAGATGGACATTCAAATCGCGTAACGTAGCCAGCAATTCAGTTAACATCATAATTCTATTTCCTCATAATCAACTTCATCGTCTGCCGATAAGACGGCTTCATTGTTTTTAGTCCATACCGTCAGGTCGATTTTTTGGGCTATTTTTTCAATAGTGCCTTGTTCAAAGATTGCCTTGAGCGGCAGTTCAATATTAAATTTCCGGCACAGTCTGGAAACCAGCTGAGTCGCCAGCAATGAGTGTCCGCCTAACTCGAAAAAATTATCTTTTACGCCGACGCGTTCCAAATCCAGCACTTCGGCCCAAATGTCAGCCAGAATTTGCTCCGTTTCCGTGCGCGGTTCGACATATTGTCTTTGCAGTTGCCCGCAAAAATCGGGCGCGGGCAACGCCTTGCGATCCAGCTTGCCGTTCGCGCTTAGCGGCATCCGGTCAAGAAAAACGAACGCATTCGGCAGCATATAATCCGGCAACCTAGCTTTGAGATAGTCGCGCAATGCATCCGGATCCGGCGAACCGCCGGGATTGCCGACTAAATAGGCGATTAACTGCTTGTTTCCCGAGTTGTCTTCGCGAGCCAGTGCAACCGCTTCCTGCACGTCGACGTGCTGCAAAAGCCGCGCTTCGACTTCGCCCAATTCGATCCTGAAGCCCCTGATTTTGACCTGATGGTCGATACGTCCCAAAAACTCGATGTTGCCGTCGGCACGATACCGCGCTAGGTCACCGGTTTTATATAAGCGGCCGCCATTATTGCCGAACGGGTCGGGCACAAACTTTTCGGCAGTCAAATCAGGTCGCCGTAAATACCCCCTGACCACGCCCTCGCCGCCGATGTACAGCTCGCCCGGAACGCCGACAGGCACCGGAAGCAGCGCAGGGTCCAGCAGGTAAAGCCGGACATTGTTGATAGGCCTGCCTATCGGTAAAACCCGGTCTATATCTTCAATACCGGCAACATAAACGCTGCTCCAAACCGCGCCTTCGGTAGGCCCGTATTCGTTATATAAACTCACCTCGGGCAATGCGGAGAAATGCTGTTTGATTACATCGTTCGGGCACGCTTCTCCGGCCACAATAACGGTGGTTAGGTATTTCAGCTGCAAGACGGCCTGTTTCAGCAATAACGAATACAGGATAGGCAGCGCCAGTAAATGCGAAACCTTGTGCCATTCGATTAACTTGGCCAACGCCGCCGGGTCTCTCGCATCATCGTGCGTCGGCAAGCATAAGCAGCCGCCCTGCCCCAAGGTCCAAAATATTCCGGCAACCGAGCTGTCGAAAGCAAAGGAAGACAGCAGCAAGAAAGCCCGGACTGGTTCCCGATAATTGGAAAACCGGGCGCTAGTCGAATGCACGGCATTACGGTGCGAAACCACAACGGCCTTGGGTTGACCGGTAGAACCGGAGGTATAAATAATATAAGCCGCATCCAACGGATGGTTGCGGCTAACGGGATTTTCAGCATCAAACCGCTCGATCTCCGGCCAGTCGCGATCCAGGCAAATCAGATCGGCCGGGCATGCGGTCAATTTTTCCAGCAAGCTCTGCTGAGTAAGCAGTAAAGGCATTCCGGCATCATTGATCATATAAGCGATGCGATCTTCCGGATAATCTGGGTCCAGCGGCACATAAGCGCTACCGGCCTTCAATATGCCCAGCAAACCGATAATCATTTCCGGCGAACGGTCCACGCAAAGCCCTATCAATACGGCCGGTCCGGCTCCTTTTGCCCGCAGGTAATGCGCCAGCCGGTTAGACTTGGCGTTGACTTCGGCATAGCTTAAAGACAGGCCCTCAAACACGACAGCCACTGCATCGGGCGTTTTTTCAGCTTGTTGCTCAAATAATTGATGGAGGTTGTTGTTTTGATCGTAATCGGCTTCGGTGTCGTTCCAGTCGATGACGATATGACCGATTTCCGCCTGCGTGAGTATCGGCAGCTGACTGACGCGTTGTTGATCATCGGCGACCATGCCGTTCAGCAACTCTTGCAAGTGCCCGGCCCATCGTTCCACGGTAGCCGCATCAAACAAGTCGATCGCATAGTCAAGGCTAGCCACGATCACGTCATCCGCTTCCGTTAACGACAAGGTAAGATCAAACTGCGTAGTGGTACTTGGCCGGGTTACCGGAGATAAACAAAGTCCCGGCAGCGTCAGCGCATCGCCTTTCGGGGTGTTATTTAAAGCCAGCATAACCTGAAAGATCGGGCTGTGGCTCATGCTGCGCGACGGTTTGACGGCTTCCACCACTTGCTCGAAAGGCAGGTCCTGATGCGCATAGGCGCTCAACGTCGTCGCTTTAACCTGATTAAGCAGTTGCGCCACGCTGGGATCGTCATCCACAACAACACGCAACGCCAGTGTATTGACGAAAAAACCGATCAGCGATTCGGTCTCGGCGTGTTGCCGATTGGCGACCGGTGTGCCTATCACAACATCCTGTTGCCCGCTAAGGCGCGCCATCAGCGCCGACCAGCCGCAAAGCAATGTCATGAACAAGGTGGTGCCGTGGCGTCGACTCAATTGCCGCAGACCCGCAGTGAGTTCGGCCGAGAGTTTAAGTTCGATACTGTCGCCAACATAGCTTTGCACCGGCGGTCTGGGACGATCGGCAGGCAACTCCAGCAGTTCCGGAGCTCCGGCAAGATGATGCCGCCAAAAATCGATTTGCATTGCCAGCGCGTCTCCTTGCAGCCATTGCCGTTGCCAGACCGCATAGTCGGCATACTGGATGACCAATTTAGGCAACGGATCAGGCAAACCCTGGTTAAACGCGGAATAGATCGCGCTAAGCTCCTGTACGAATAGCCCAATCGACCAGCCGTCAGAAATGATGTGCTGCTGGGTGATCAATAAAATGTATTCATCGTCAGCCAGCTGCAAGAGTTGGCCTCGAATCAGCGGGCCAACGGACAAATCGAACGGACTACCGGCCTCATCTGCACTGATTTGACTAACGGCAGCCGATTGTTCGGGCTCGGACATAGCGCACAGGTCGCGTTCTTGCAAAGTGAACCCGGCATCCTCAGGAACGATGACTTGAATAGGCTGACCATCAATGCAGACAAAGCAGGTGCGCAAGCCTTCGTGACGTGCAACAATGCGATCAAGCGCCGCACGCAATGCCTTCCGATCCAAACCGCCCTGCAAACGCACTCCGGCGGATATATGGTAAGCCGCCCCGGCCGCCGCATGATCGAGCTGGTCGAGGAACCACAACCGCTGTTGCGCCCAAGACAAAGGCAACGGCTGGCTGCGGTTGGCCGGTAAAATGGGCGGCAAAACCGCCAATCCGGCATCGCTGACACTATGGGCCAAAACTGCCGGTGTCGATTGAGCGAACAATTCGCGCAATGCTACTTCGACATTGAGTTCTTGCCGCAAACGCGCAATCAGTTGCACGGCAAGCAGGGAATGACCGCCCAGCTCAAAAAAATCATCATGTCGACCAACTTGTTCAAGCTCCAACAGCTCTTGCCAAATACGGGTAATCGCAGTTTCCACCGGACCTTGAGGCGCTTCGTAAGGGCGAGTGATCAATGCATCGTCATCCGGTACCGGCAGCGCTTGCCGATCCAGCTTGCCGCTGGCAGTAACAGGAAAAGCGGGCAACATCACAAACGCGCTAGGCAGCATGTAGTCGGGCAAGCTTTCAGCCAGCCGGGTGCGCAGGTCGGAGGCAGCCAATTTGCTGTCGCCTTGCCCCGTCAAGTAAGCAACCAGCCGCTTATCTCCGGCTTTGTCTTCCCGGGCAATAACGACCGCCTCGCGCACGCCGGAGCACTTAACCAACAGGGCTTCAATTTCACCCAATTCGATACGGAAGCCGCGTATCTTGACTTGAAAGTCGTTGCGGCCCAGGTACTCGACATTTCCGTCCGGCAGCCAACGCCCTAAATCGCCGGTTTTATATAGCCGGGCCTCAGCCTCCGCACTGAACGGGTCGTGAATAAAACGCTGTTCGGTCAACTCAGGCCGATTGAGATAACCGCGGGCAACGCCGATCCCGCCAATATAAATCTCACCCGGAACGCCTAAAGGCGCCAGTTGCAACCCGGCATTGAGGATGTAAATTCGGATATTGGCAATGGGGTGACCGATTGGAACTATGCCTGCATGCAAATCTGGACGGCAAAGCCAGGAAGTGACGTCTATCGCGGCTTCCGTTGGTCCATACAGATTATGCAATTCGACGCCCGGCCATTGTGCCATAAACCGTTGTTGCAGCGCATAAGACAAGGCCTCGCCGCTGCATAACACGCGGCGCAGGCTGCGGCATCGCCCTGCTCCGACCTGATCCAGGAAAACGTGCAGCATCGACGGCACGAAGTGCATCGTCGTGATGCCCGCCGCTTCGATGCATGCGGCTAGGTAATGCGGATCTTGATGGCCTTTCGGGCGCGCCATCACCAGTCTTGCGCCTACCAGCAACGGCAAAAAGAATTCCCAGACCGACACGTCGAAACTAAACGGCGTCTTTTGCAGCACCCGGTCATCGGAGGTCAGTCGGTATTCGCTTTGTGCCCACAACAACCGGTTGACAACGCCGTCATGCTGGTTCATCACGCCTTTGGGCTGTCCGGTCGAACCCGAGGTATAGATTACATAAGCCAAATGTCTTGACGTCAAACCGAGCGCAACAGGGTCGGGATTGTGCTCAGGTTGTCGCCCAATGTCGGATTCGGCATCCAGCACGATCAACGGTATAGACAAATCCGGCAGGATATTCGTCAAGCTGCTTTGGGTCAGCAATGCCGCATGCGAGCAATTGTCGAGCATATACGCCAAGCGCTCGGCCGGATAATCGGGGTCCAGCGGCACGTAGGCGGCTCCGGCTTTCAGGATGGCAAACAAGCCCACAACCATCTCAAGACTGCGTTCCACGCAAATCGCTACCCGGTCATCGGGCCGGATGCCGAGCCCCAACAGATGATGCGCCAACCGATTGGCTTTGACGTTCAGCTCCCGATAAGTCAACGCGGCATCTTCAAAAATCACCGCAAGCGCATCCGGAGTTTTTTCTACCTGTTGTTCAAATAACTGATGTATCAGGCAGTCGCGGGGATAATCCTTGTTCGTATCATTAAATTCAACCAGCAACTGCCGACGCTCTGCGCTGGGAAGAATATTGAGCGTTCCAAGCAATGCTTGGGGATTTTTAGCCAGCGCATTAACCAGTTCTTCTATTGCAGTGCCGAGATAAGCGGCGATACGTTCGGGATCAATCCCCTGAACACATTGGGCCGTCAAGCTAAAACCTCGACCAAAATCATCTACCGAAACGGTAACCGGATAATTAGTGCGTTCTTCACCGTTGCGGATAATACGCATACCGTTCCAGTCAAGCGGGCCGTCTGTTTTATGACTGTGCCGGTAATTAAGCAATGTCGTGAACAGCGGCATCGAAGCGGCCACACCGCTACAGCGCTGGGCCAAAGCGAGCGAAGCTTGTTCGTGGATGAGCAACTCGCTCAAACAGCGGTAGGTCTCGCCGACAATTTGCCCTACGCTGCCGTCAGCCAGAGATATACGTATGGGCAAGGTGTTGATGAACATGCCCAAAGCCCTGTCCGCCCCTGCCGAACCTTGCAGCCGTCCGGACAAAACCGTGCCGAAAACGACATCTTCGCGGCCGGTACACTGCGCCAAAACCTGCGCCCATGCCGCATGAAACAGGACTGCGGCGGTAACGCCTTGCTGGCGCGCGTTATCGCGAATGCGCTGCGCCAGGTCATCGCTTAGCGTTAAGCTTGCCTCGATGACCGGCTCCCCGCTACTCTGGACGTTGAGCCGTTCGAAGGGAGCGGTAGGCTCGTTGATGTCGCCAAGCTGTCTACGAAAATAAGCCTCGTGTTCGGCCGGAGACACGGAGCGCGCTTGAGCAATAAAGTCGCGATAGGCTAAGGAGACGGGCAGCTTATCGCCCCGCCCTTGAAGTAACATCTGAATCTCGGCGATGATCAGTTCCAGGCTGATATGGTCACAGACGATATGATGACTCAGCAGCGCCAGCAGCCATTCGTCCGAATGCGGGTCGGCGACGATATAAGCCGCCAGTAACGGCGCTTGTTGCAGGTCCAAACGCAGATGGCGCGGGTCGGTATGATTGAGCAACTGCTGTAGCGCGTCATCATCCCCAACGAGCGCGAGTTCTTCAATACATAGCGGAGCTTGCCGATGCACCACTTGAACCGGTTGCGGCAGATATTGCCAGTACACCGCGCTACGCAAAATGTCGTGACGGTTAATCACGGTCTGCAATGCAGCCAGAAAAGCGTCCAGACCCTTACGTTTTTCGAAAGCGACAACCGAGCGTAATAAGTAGGTATCGCCTTGGGTTTCAAGCAGGTGATGAAACAAAATGCCCTCTTGCAAAGGAGCCAAGGGGTAAATATCCTGGATGTTGGCGACACCCTGCGGAACGCTGAGCACAATCCGGTCGATTTGTTCTTGCGTGAGATCGACTAAGGGCAGCATATCCGGGGCGATTTTAATCGGTAACGCTTGTTGCGAATCGTCTTCCGATACCGGCGCGGCTTGATCCTGCCCTTGATTCTGACCAAGCGCAACCAGCAATTCATGCTTATGCTGTTTTAATAAAGCCATGACTTTCGAATCGATAACACCTTGGGCTGCACGAACCACTAATTCCCCATTATCGACAGCCAGGGTGATATTTTTTTCCTGCATATAAGCAAACACCGCTTGCAAATTCATAGCCGAAACTCCTCGGTATTGGTTAGTGACTGTTCAAAATGCGTGGGTATCAAATTAGGCGGCGCTTCGAAAACGTGGGAGCGATGCTTGTTAGCGTCGATAGCCGCCGCCATTGCCTCAAGCGTGGGTGTAATAAATACCGTGCGCACGTCCGCCGACAGTCCTTGCTGACGCAGGCGTTCAATCAAGGTAACGACCATCAGCGAGTGTCCGCCCAATTCGAAAAAATGATCATGTCGACCGATGCGTTCGAGACCGAGCAGATCTTGCCAAATAGCGGCAACAGCCATTTCCACATCGCCCTGCGGGGCTTCATAGCGGCGGGTGATGACCGAAGCGATACCCGGCGCAGGCAAGGCTTTACGGTTAAGCTTGCCGTTGGGCATCAGCGGGAATTCCGCCAGACAAACAAAAGCGCCGGGTATCATGTAATCGGCCAGAACCTCGGCAAGTTGGCTGCGTAATTCGGCAGCCGACAGTTCGATGTTGTTTTGAGTCAGCAAATAAGCCACCAGCCGCTTGTCGTTCGGTTTATCTTCACGCGCGATAACAACCGCTTCGCGCACCCCCTGACAGTTGACGAGTTGGGCCTCTATTTCCCCCAACTCGATCCTGAAACCGCGAATTTTGACTTGATGGTCGATGCGGCCCAGGTAATCGATATTGCCGTCCGCCCGGTAACGCACCCAATCGCCGGTTTTGTACAGCCTGCTTCCGGCTGAGCCGTACGGATTGGGAATGAATTTTTCCGCCGTCAGCCCGGGGCGATTCAGATAACCCCGGCCCAAACCGATGCCGCCGATATGCAGCTCGCCCGGCGTGCCGACCGCTACCGGGTTAAGCTGCCGGTCGAGGATATAGAGACTGATATTGGCTATCGGGCGCCCTATCGGAATTGCGGCTTCGACGCAGCCCGGCAAACAGGCCCAATAACTGACATCTACCGAGGCTTCGGTAGGCCCGTAAAGATTATGCAATTCGGCCGGTAATTTTTGCTGGAAACGGGTAACCAAGTCGGCCGGTAAGGCTTCGCCGCTACAGATCACGCGTTTTAGCGAGGTGCAGGTTTCAACGCCCGGCGTACCGATAAAGGCTTGCAGCATTGACGGCACGAAATGCAAGGTGGTGATTTGCCGGCGGTTGATAATATCGATCAGCGCCAAAGCGTCCTGGTGTGCGTCCGGTTCAGCGACGATCAGCTGCGCGCCGGTCATCAACGGCCAGAAGAATTCCCAAACCGAAACGTCGAAGCTGTACGGCGTCTTTTGCAATACCCGGTCTGTTGGCTTTAGCGAGTAGGATTCCTGCATCCATTGCAGCCGGTTGAGTATGCCCTGATGCGGCACGCCCGCGCCTTTCGGCTGTCCGGTGGAACCGGAGGTGTAGATGCAATAGGCCAGGTTTTCAGGCATCAACAGAATGTCGGGATTTTTATCGTCGGCATCGGCGACAAGTTCCCACTCGCTATCCAGACACAGAACGGCCGCCGTACTCGCCGCAAGTTTTGCTTTGCAGGATTCCTGGCTAAGCACTATCGGCGCGCCGACATCATGCACCATGAAGTCCAGCCGGTCCTGCGGATAGTCGGGGTCGAGCGGCACATAAGCGCCTCCGGCTTTCAAAATCCCCAGCAAACCGATCACCATTTCCAGCGAACGCTCAACGCAAATGCCTACCAACACATCCGGCCCGACGCCTTTGCCTCGGAGATAATGGGCTAACCGGTTAGCTCTGACGTTCAGTTCCGCGTAACTTAACGTCTGTCCCTCAAAAACAATTGCAAGAGCATCTGGAGTTTTTTCCGCCTGCGCTTCGAACAGCTGATGAATGAATCGGCCCTGCGGATAGTCGACTGCCGTCGCGTTCCAGTCGAGCAGGATTTGCTGCCGCTCCGCTACGCTCAGCAACGACAATTCGGATAAACGCGTTTGCGGTTGCTCGACAAAAGCGTCAAGCAGGCCTTGCAAGTGCAGCAGCATCCGTTTGACCGTTTCGGCTTCGAATCGACCTGCGGCATAGCTTATTTCCAGATGCAGGGTTGTTCCCGGATAAGCGGACAAGGTCAACGGATAATTGGTTTGATCGACGACACTGACCGCGTCGATAGCCAAACCGGCGAAATTTTCGGTCAAGGCCTGATCGATCGGGTAGTTCTCGAAAACCAGCAAACTTTCGAATAAAGCCGTGCCGCGCGGCACCTCGGACCAGCCTTGAATTTGCGTCAACGGCGCAAATTCATAAGCGCGCATTTCCTGGTTTTGCGCGAGGATTGCCTGCAGCCCCTCGAGCGTCGTACAGTCCGGCGCTATCTTGATGCGGAGCGGTAAGGTATTGATAAATAGCCCGACCATGTCTTCAACGCCGATTAAATCAGCCGGTCTTCCCGACACCGTAACGCCGAAGGCGACATCGTTGTCCCCGCTGTAACGGCTGAGCAATACCGCCCATGCACCTTGTACCAGCGTATTCAAAGTCAGTTGCTGCTGTTTTACAAAGCTCTGTAATGCTTGGCTTTGCGCCGCCGATAGAGTCAGGCTATGTTTGGCATAGCCGTGTTGTTGGGCGATGTTATCGATCGATTTATCGATGATGAGCGGCGTCGGGGCGGTAAAACCGCTAAGCGCCGTTCGCCAATACGCTTCGGCGGCTTCCAAGGCCTGATTTTGCAACCAGCCGATATAATCGCGATAAGGCCGCACCGCCGGTAACAAGGCCTCCTCCCCGCGCCGCAACGCCTCGTAGGCGGCAAATACACCTTTTAACAGTAACGGCCCGCTCCAGCCATCCAGCAACACATGGTGATAACTCCATAAAAAATAGTATTCCTTATCCGAGCATTGCACTAAGCCCAAACGCATCAACGGCGCGCGGGTGAAATCGAAACCCTTGGCCTGATCGTCAGCCAACAGCTGCCGCCAACGTAGCGTTTGCTGCGGTGCCGAATCGGCGCGCCAGTCGTATTCGGTAATCGGCAGTTGCGCCTGCTTGTGTACGATTTGTAACGGTTGATCCTGATGCTCAAGCTGAAACCGTGTACGCAAAACCGGATGATGATCGACAAGCTGCTGCCAGGCTTGTTTGAAGGCCGGAACATTGAGCTCGCCGAGTAAGCGGCAACCCAGTTGAATGCAGTAAACACTGGGTTCGGGATCGTAAAAACTATGGAACATCAGGCCGGATTGCAACGGCGCCAACGGGTAAATATCCTCAATCCGGCGCGGCTTCAAGGCCATCGCATCCAGGCCTGATTGCGCTAAGGCGGCTAACGGAAAATCCGACGGCGTATAACCGCCGGAATCGGGCAATAGGCAATGCGCTATTAACGCTTTAAGCTGCCGCAGATAATTACCGGCCAAATTTTCAATCGTATCCTTACGATAACGCTCCCGGCTGTATCGCCAGCTCAGCTGCATCCGTCCCTCCGAAATAGTGCCAACGATTGCCAACTCATGAGTCCGGATACCGGCCGGATCGCAGCTCAGGCCGGTCGCTTCGCGGCTCGGTACGAACGGCGCATCGGCTGCCATGACCGTATCCAGCTGGCCGAGATAGTTGAACATGAGCTGCGCCTTAGGCTGCTGCACTATAAACTCAGCATCCTGCGCAACGTAGCGTAATAAACCGTAGCTCATGCCGTTGATCGGAATGGCCCGTAGCTGCTCCTTCACCGCTTTCAACGCATCGCCCAACGAAGCATCGTCGGCAATGCTCAATAACGCCGGATAAACCGTCGTAAACCAGCCCACAGTGCGGGACACATCCAGCTCGCCTACTATGTCCTCGCGGCCGTGACCTTCCAAATCGATCAACACCGATTCGCAGTGCATCCAGTCGCGCAATGTTAGCGTCAGCGCGGTCAGCAACACGTCATCTATCCGGGTGCGGTAAGCGCCTGGAACGTCCTGTAACAAGGCGCGGGTTTCGGCGTCGGTCAGCATCACCGTGACCTCCTCTTCCATGGCAACCCTGTTGTCGCCTCCAGGCCGGTCTACCGGTAACACTAAAACCGGGTTACGTCGGGCATCCAGCCAATACGCTTTGTCGAGCTGCAAACCGCCGGAGCTTACTTGTTCAACAATTTGTTCCGACCACTGTTTAAAGGAGGTGGTTTTTGCCGGTAACTCCGGCGTCTGTCCCGACATCAGTTGCCGACAAACAACCGCCAAATCTTCCAGTAAGATCCGCCACGAAACCCCGTCGACGACTAAATGGTGAATCACAATCAATACCCGACTGCCTTTGCCCTCGCCCAAATCGAACCACGCCGCGCGCAATAAAGGCCCCTCGCTTAAATGCAACCGGGCTTGCTGAATCGATGCCGCCGATTCGAGCAGCGTTGCTTGCCGCTCCGCCGGGACGCCGGATAAATCGATGCGTTCGAAAACGGCCTGCGTTTCGGCCTTAAGCATGTGTTGCTGCCAGTCGCCGCTTTCCCGGCTAAAGCGCATCCGCAACGCGTCATGGTGAATCAACAGCTGCTTGACGGCGCGTTCTAAAATATCTGCGGTCAAGCCGGAATTGACTTCCAGAAACAAGGCCTGATTCCAGTGATGAGGATTGCCCAGGTTTTGCTCAAAAAACCATTGCTGGATCGGCGTCAACGGCACCTTGCCGAACACTGGCCATTGTTCGGCCGAAATGCGCCGATTTTGCCCGGCCGCCAACGCCAATGTAGCTACTGTCTGGTGCTGGAACAGCAGTTTGGGGCTAATGACAACACCGGCCTGCCGTGCGCGGCTTACGACCTGAATGCTCATAATCGAGTCGCCGCCCAATTCGAAGAAATTATCGTGCCGCCCGACCCGCTCAACAGCCAGCAACTCGCGCCAAATGTCGGCCAAAATACCTTCATCCGGCGTTTGCGTGTGCTGATAGTGCGGCATCGACAGGCTGCTCCTATCCGGTTGCGGCAAACGCTTGCGATCCAGCTTGCCGTTGGCGCTGAGCGGCATGCTTTGCAGCGCCACAAAGACGCTTGGAACCATGTACTCCGGCAACGCTTCCCTGAGCCAAGCTTTCAGCAACTCGCTGTCAGGCGAATCCTCATGGGCGGCAACCAGATAAGCGGCCAGGCGCTTGTCGCCCGGCTGGTCTTCCCGTGCAATGACTGCGGTTTCTTTAATAGCCGGATGTTCAAGCAGCCGGGCTTCGATTTCGCCCAACTCAATCCTGAAACCGCGAATTTTGACTTGGTGATCGATTCGCCCCAAATAGTCGATGTTGCCGTCCGGCCGGTAGCGAACCAAATCGCCGGTTTTGTAAAGCCGCCTGCCCTGTTGATCATAAGGATTGGGAATGAATTTTTCCGCTGTCAGCCCGGGGCGATTGAGATAGCCGCGCGCCAAGCCGATGCCGCCGATATGCAGTTCGCCGGGTGTGCCGACCGGTACCGGGTTGAGCTGCCGATCCAGGATGTAGAGACTGATATTGGCTATCGGACGGCCTATCGGAATCGCGGTTTCGGCGCTGCCCGGCACACAGGGCCAATAACTGACGTCTACCGAGGCTTCGGTCGGGCCGTAAAGGTTGTGCAGTTCGGCCGGTAATTTTTGCTGAAAGCGCGACACCAGATCGGCCGGTAAAGCTTCGCCGCTACAGATCACACGCTTTAGCGAGGTGCAGTTTTCCACGCCCGGCGTGTCGATAAAGGCTTGCAGCATCGACGGCACGAAATGAATCGTGCTGACTTGCTCACGCATAATGGTATCGATCAGCGCCAGGCTGTCCTTATGCTCGTCAGGTTTGGCGACGACCAGTTGCGCGCCGGTCATCAACGGCCAGAAAAATTCCCAGACCGAAACATCGAAACTGTACGGGGTCTTTTGCAAGATGCAATCGCCGGCATCCAGCCGGTATTGTTGCTGCATCCATTGCAGCCGGTTGAGTATGCCCTGATGCGGTACGCCCGCGCCTTTCGGTTGCCCGGTGGAACCGGAGGTGTAAATGCAGTAGGCCAGGTTCTCGGGCCTCAGTTTTATGCCGGGATTAGTCGCGATTTCATTTGCCAGTTTCGGCCAGTCGCTATCCAGGCACAGCACTTTTGCCGCGCCGAAACCGTGTCTTTCCAGCAATCCCGCCTGGGTCAACACAACCGGCGGGGCGACATCGCTCAGCATGAACTCAAGCCGGTCTTGCGGATAGCTCGGGTCCAGCGGCAGATAAGCGCCCCCGGCTTTCAAAATCCCCAGCAAGCCGACCACCATTTCCACCGAACGCTCGACGCAAATGCCAACCAGTACATCCGGCCCGACGCCTTTGCCCTGTAGATAATGGGCTAACTGGTTAGCCCTGGCGTTCAGTTCCGAGTAACTTTGCGTCTGCCCTTCAAAAACCACCGCAACTGCATCCGGCGTTTTTTCCGCCTGCGCTTCGAACAGTTGATGAATGTAGCGGTCCTTCGGATAGTCGACTTCGGTCGCATTCCAGTCGAGCAGAACCTGCCATCTTTCAGCCAGCGTCAGCAGCGGCAGTTCGGAAACAGGGACATCCGGGCATTTGACGATGCCTTCCAGCAGCTGTTGCAAGTGCTCCGCCATGCGCACCATAGTCGCTGCGTCGAATAAATCGGTACTGTAATTAAAACCGCAACGCAAGGTGTCTTCCGACTTCGATACATTCAAGGTCAAATCGAACTTGGCGGCGTTCATGTTGGCATCGGCCAACTTAAAATGCAGTTCCGTGATGCTTAGCGCATCCATCGGCGCGTTCTGATAAACCAGCATCGTCTGGAACAACGGCGTCCGGTTCAGTTCCCGTTCCAGCTTCAATGCTTCGATCAAGCGCTCGAACGGCAGGTCCTGGTTGTTTTGTGCATCGAGTGTATTTTTCCTGACGCGATCCAGCAGTTCGGTAAAAGTCGGATTGCCGGACAAATCGGTTCTCAATACTTGGGTATTGACGAAAAAGCCGATCAGGTTTTCGATGTCCCGCCGGTTGCGATTGGCAATCGGGTAGCCGACGCAAATATCGTCTTGCCCGGAACAACGCGACAACAAGACATTAAATGCGGCCATCATCACCACGAATAAAGTCGTGTCGGCCTGGCGGCTTAAGCGGATCAGTGCGACCGAGGTTTCAGGATTCAGCTCGAACTCATAGTTTTCGCCGCGATACGACATGACCGATGCTCTGGGCCGGTCAGTCGGCAACTCCAGCGCTGTAGGCGCGGCCTCCAGGTATTGTTTCCAATAAGC
Organism: Methylobacter sp.; assembly: GCA_030684815.1. Lineage (GTDB taxonomy): Bacteria > Pseudomonadota > Gammaproteobacteria > Methylococcales > Methylomonadaceae > Methylobacter_A. Next base: position 40,805 of record JAUXXQ010000054.1, read on the forward strand.
GATTTGCTTGTCATGCAGCTCGCCGCGTTGCCAAACGGCAAAATCGGCATATTGAATCGGCAACTCAGGTTCTAATGAGGGATTGCCGTTTTTGAAAGCTTGGTAATACGTACCCACTTCCTTGATAAGCAGTCTTAGCGACCATTCATCCGAAACGATATGATGCAAGTTCATCAACAATACATAGCGCTCGTCATCCAGCTGAACCAGAACCGCCCTTAACAGCGGCGTTTGTTCAAGATCGAAAATGCGGTGCGCTTCCTGCGCCTCAAGGATTTTGAGCGTGTCTTCCTGTTGAATTGCGTTCAGCGCCGTTAAATCGATAGCGTCAACGGTTATTGCAACCGAGTCAGTGATGACTTGCCGGGCTTCGTCTTCGATGATCCGAAACGTGGTTCTTAACGCTTCGTGGCGGCGGACGACTTCGTTCAGCGCTTGTTCCAATACCGGTACGTTCAGGTTGCCTTGTACCTGCACCGCCCCGGCCATGTTGTAAAACGGGTTATCGGGTTCCATTTGCGCCAAAAACCAGAGCCTTTCCTGCGCGAACGATAAGGGGCACGGCGCAACATCCGCTCGCTTAGCGATGGACTGGTGGACGGAAACCGATCTTTCCTTAATGCGTTTCAACAGCAGGGCTTGTTTTTCTTTAGACAGATCGGCGATTCGTGCGGTATGGCTGGGCATGTTTAAAAAATCCTGATTATCAAGGTTAGTCTCGTGAAATCATCTGGCGGGACGGGGTTTGCAAGCCCGTCCCTAACGTTTGTTGCAATGTCTGAGCTACATGGCTCCAGGTGCCGGTCGGGGCATTCGCCCCGACCTTAACGTTTAAAATTTTTCTATCAATAAACTTGTATTGAACCTATTAATCGAGTGAACGGGTTAAATAACCCGTCCAGCCGCAATAAAAATCCTGATTGAAATGGGCAACTGTCACTTGCCGACCAGCAAATGACTGACTTCTTCATCCGAAAGCTGTTCGAGTTCTTTTATCAACTCGTCCAAAGAACGGTCATCGTGCTGTTGAATTTGCAGCCGGGCTATCTCGGCCGCCTGCAATTCTATGGTCGGCGATTCGAACAGCATCTTCGCCGGAACATCAATGTTGAAAACGCATTGAATACGGGACTTGACCTGAATGGCCGCCAGCGAATGACCGCCTTGTTCGAAAAAGTCCGTAGCGACGCCGATTGCTTCAAGGCCCATCACTTCGCGCCAAATACCGGCCAGCTCGGCCTCTATCCAATTCGACGCCGGTTTAAACTCCCGCGCTTGCACAGCCGGTTGCTTAATAGCTCGTAGCGCCAGCCGATCCCGCTTGCCGTTCGGCATTAACGGCAATTCGTCCAAGCCGGCATAGCTGGACGGCAGCATATAATCCGGCAGCGTTTGTTTAAGATAGGCCTGCAAAACGGAGGGTTCCGGTATAACGGCGGATTGCCGCGCGACCAGATAGGCAAGCAGCCTTTTATTCCCGGACGCTTCCTCTGTTACCAGAACGGCGGCGTCCTTAATGGCAGGATGCTGTTGCAGACGCTCTTCGATTTCGCCCAACTCGATCCGGTAGCCGCGCATCTTGACCTGGTTGTCGATGCGGCCCAGAAACTCAATTTCGCCGTCGGCGCGAAAGCGCGCCAAATCGCCGGTTTTGTAGAGCCGCTCACCATCCGCGCCGAACGGATTGGGCATAAATTTTTCCGCTGTCAGCGCAGGCTGGTTCAGATAGCCTTGCGCCAAACCGGCGCCGCCTATGCACAGCTCGCCGCTGACGCCAATCGGCACCGGCTGGAGTTGCCGGTCCAGAATATAAATCCGCACGTTATCGATGGCCCGGCCTATCGGCAGCGTGACGCCGAATACTGTTGACTTTAGAACATGCGCTCCCTCCGGATAGGGCTCTGTACGGCTTAAATTAATATTATTGAGCGTAGTGCACTCAGCTTTTTTACTGCGGTAAACGCTGCTCCAAACCGTGCCCTCAGTAGGGCCGTATTCGTTGTAAAACCGAACCTCGGGCAACTTGCGGTGATGCTCTGCGGCGATGTCGCCCGAACAAGCCTCGCCCGCGACGATAACCGCTTGCAGCGTGTTTAATTGGGCAAGGTTCCTGTCATTGATAAGGGCCGCATAAAACGAAGGCAGGGCCAGCAGATGAGTGACCCGGTGTCGGTGAATCAATCCGGCCAAAGCCGCTGGATCGGTCAAGTCCTCTTGCTGCGGCAGACATAAGCATCCGCCCTGGCTTAGCGTCCAGAATATCCCGGCAACCGAGCTGTCGAACGCAAACGAAGACAGCATCAGGAAACATTCCAGCGGTTCGCAGTAATAATTCGTCCTAACTAATGTCGAGTGCAACAAATTGCGATGGCTGACCGCGACGCCTTTAGGCTGCCCGGTCGAACCCGAGGTATAAATGATATAGGCGGTGTTGCCCGGCGATACCGCACGAGGCGACGTGTGCGTTGCTTGGCCTTGGGCTGAGTCTTCATCCAAACAAAGTATCTTGATCGCGCGATGCCTGAACTTATCGGCTAACGCGCTTTGGGTCAGCAATAACCCGATACCGGCATCGTGAAGCATGTACTCCAGCCGCTCTTCGGGGTAGCTCGGATCCAGCGGAACATAGGCGGCCCCGGCCTTGAGCACGGCCAGCAATCCGACAATCAGTTCGACGGAACGCTCGGCACAGACGCCAACCCGGCATTCAGGCTCGATTCCCAATTGCAACAGGCGTTCGGCCCATAGCTCCGCACGGCTGTTAAGTTCGCCGTAACTGATACGTTGATCGGCGAAAGCCAGCGCCGTTTTATCCGGCGTCATTTCCGCCTGCGCTTCAAAAAGCCGGTGAATCGCCGTAGGGCGTGCCGTGCGCGCCTTGGCATCTAAGTCGCGCACGGCACGCCCTACGCCACTCCAGTCGTCAACCAAGTGCCGTATTTCCGTTTGAGACATCAGCGGCAATTGTTTCAACGAAAGTTCGGGATTTCCGGCAACGCCTGCCAGCAGTATTTGCAAATGCCCGGCCATTCTGGCGATAGTCTCGGCATCGAACAAGTCGGTGCTGTATTCAAAACTGCCCAGCAGCTTGCCGTCGCGTTCATCGACAAACAAGCTCAGGTCGAATTGGGCGATGCGGTTGTTCATGGTCAGCGGCACGGCCGACACACCCTGCATCCTGAAATCCGGCATCGGCACGTTCTGCACCGCCAGCATCACCTGGAACAAAGGCGCATGGCTGGTATTGCGGACCGGGTTCAACGCTTCCAGCAATTGGCCGAAGGACAGCCCTTGATGATCCTGATCCTGCAAGGCCTGCCCTCGCAGTTGCAGCAACAGCTCCGAGAACGGCAGATTTGGTTCCAACCGGCAACGCAGCACCAGCGTGTTGACGAAAAAACCGATCAACGCCGCAGTCTGGCTTTGGCCGCGCCCGGCCACTGGATAGCCGATGCAGATGTCCTTGCTGCCGGTATAGCGGTACAGCAGCGTGTTGAACGCGGCGGCCATTACCATGAACAGTGTGACGTTGTATTGCTTGCCTAGCTCTTTCAGCACACGGCTCAGCTCGGCGGAAAATTCGAAATTGTGCATGTCGCCACGGTAGCTGGGCGACGGCGGTCTCGGACGGTCGGTCGGCAATTCCAGCAATGGCGGCGCACCCGTGAGTTTCTGCCACCAATACTCCAGATGCTTGGCCCATTTTTCCCGCTGCCCGCGTTGCCATAAGCAAAAGTCGCCGTATTGAATCGGCAATTCCGGCAAGGCCGACGGCTTGCCTTGGCTGTATGCGCCGTACAATGCGGCGACCTCCTGCATCAACACGCCGACCGACCAGCGGTCCGAGACGATATGGTGCAGCGTCAACAGCAGGATATGCCGTTGCGGACCCAATACGGCCAGCAGCGCACGTAGCGGCGGCTGTTGGGCAAGCAGAAACGGGAGGCGGATAAAATCGTCGGCGCAATGCTGGAACTGTTGCATCGCCCTGTCCGGATGACAATCTGTAAGATCCCGGCAAGCCATCGGCAAGCCTTCGCAGGGCAACACCTGCTGATCCTCGGCGGTAAACCGGCTGCGCAGGATTTCATGGCGCCTGACCACCTCGTCCAGGCTTTGCTGCAAGGCTTGGGTATTCAGTAAACCGTCGAATTGCACGGCGCCGGCGACGTTGTAGATCGGATTGTCCGGCTCCAGTTGCGACATGATCCACAAGCGCTCCTGCGAATACGATAACGGTGCCTGTTGATCGCCGTTACGCTTGGCAATAACGCCGTCGGCCGGTGTGTCGGTTTTTCTGAGTTTGGCAATCAGCTGAGCGCGGTTGGCTTGCTGTTGCTTTCCCTGTATTGTTGTGTCGGTCATGATTTGTTTTACCCTCGTTCCATCCTCGTTCCCACGCGCTGCGTGGGAACGCATTGCAGGGCGCGCTGCGTCCCGTATTAGTAAGATGCCTGATTTCTATACGCTATCCATGACTCGCGGCACAGCACGCTCGTCGCGTTATATACATCTCGTGCTTTCGTGCTTTTCTTGGACAAGTCGTCGTTTTCAGAAACAATCGTCCAAATGAATCTCATCCTTGCCATACAACCTGCGCGCATCGGCAAAATCTTTGCTTTGACAAGCCTCCAGCACTTTGCTGATTTCCTTGATATAGGCATCGTCATCTTCCGGTTCCAAGGCCATGAAATATTGCAGCCAGGGTTCGCGACCGATCGCATAGATATAAACCCGCTCGGTTTGCACCGCGTCCAGCAGGTTCAAAGCCGCATCCGCATCGCTGCCTTTCGACCGCCGCGACTGGCAATGCTTGTGCTCGGGCAGTTTCGGTAGCAGCGGCCCGTACACCCAGGACAACGGCGCGCCTATGCATTCCATGCCCAAAAATACGGTCTGGATGGGGCCGTACTCCGCGCACAGGTTTTCGTACATGCGCCGATCCAGGCAGTTGGAATCGGCGGCAAACAGCAGGCGCTGCCCAGCGGCGCTGATCAGGTAGGCGCTTTTGGCAAACGACAGGTCGTTATGTTCGCCAAGAAACGGCGCTGCAACGATTTCGCCGCCGGGAAACGCGATCGTATCCAGCGGATCGACTTCGATCACATTGGCAAAGCCCAACTCGCGGGCCAGCAGTTTCATCGAAATGTCGCCATAGAATATGCCCGAGCTTTTCGGGACCACCAGACAACCGATTTTGTGGCGAAGACGCAGCAGCGTCTCAAACACGTAGTGATCGTGATGGACATGAGTGATCAGCACATAATCGATATGCGGCGGCAAATCCTGGAAGCTGTAACGCTCGATGCCGCCCTGGCTGGGCTGTACGGCAATGAACGGGTCGATCAGAATCGCAACGCCGTTATATTCGACCAATACGCTGGCGTGACCGAGATAGCGAACCCGCACGCCGCTGCCTAGCCAAACTTCAGATGCACGCGGCGGCTGGTCGGTAAGCAGGTTGATCAGTTTTTTGTCGTCAGAGGCATCCAGCCCCAGCACCTCGCGTATGTAAGCCAAGGGTTGGGGGCGGCTGTCCAGTTTGAACAATTCGTCGATTTGCGCTTGGGCAAACGGTATAGTCCATTCGATACTGTCATCTTCCGGCAGCCGCGGCGTGCTCATGTAATAAGACCTGGCGCGATCATGAGTCTGGGTAAATAAACGCAGCGATTGCAGGTGTTTTTTGTAATGCGGACTCTTATAGAACAGGCTTTCGATGCAACGCACGATAGGCCGGCTGTTGTAGTCGTACAGCAATTCGACATAGCCACGCAAGGACTCCGGCAGCATCGCGTAATACGGTTCCAGGCTTTGCCCCGCGGCTTCCCGGTCCAACAGGTTCTGAAAATCGATCAAGTCGCGCGCCATTTGCAGGTTGCCGCCGTGCTCGCCGTCCATCCGTTCCAGCATCTGCGCTATTTCCGCCGTCCGCTCGACCGGAATATTGACAAACGCTCCGCCCAGCAACTTGGGGTTGGCGCTGGATTTGACGTGAATCTCCGGACTTTGCAGATACGAACTCAGGTTTTTTTTCTGATAGTTCAGCATATGCAGGCTGTAAGGCACCGGCGAAAAGGTATGCGGCCAGGCCACCCAGTTGTCGACCAGTGCCTCCACCGCAGTGGAGTCGGCAAGGCGGTACAGGATTTTATCGATCATGATGTTGTACTCCGGTTATGTGCTAGTTTGGCCTCGTTCCCACACGTTGCGTGGGGACGCGCTGCGTCCCGATTTATACGGCCTGCATTTTCGATGTGCTACCCATGACTCGCGGCGTAGCGCGTGGGAACGAGAAAGTTTTCGTGCTTTTCGTGGACTCATTGATTTTTCCAGGTTCATTCAATGGCCTCAAGCGACTCTATCACCTGGTACTCCGCCATCCGGTCGACAAACTTGGCGACGGTCGCGGCTTCGAACAAAATATTGACCGGCACCTCGATATTAAACAGCTCCTGCACTTTTGCCGTCACCTGCACGCAGGACAACGAATGCCCGCCCAGCTCAAAGAAATCGTCATGAATACTCAGTTGCTGGATACCCAGTACTTCCCGCCAAATATCGGCCACGGCTTGTTCCGCTTCATCGCGCGGCGCAACGTACGACGGTGCGTTGTCGGTTTGGTTTGTTGGCGCAGGCAGCGCATTGCGATCCAGCTTGCCGTTGGCGTTCAACGGCATGGCATCCAGCCACAGCCAAGCCGACGGCAGCATGTACTCCGGCAAACTGTCTTTGATGTGCGCTTTTAAATCTTCCATATCAGACACCTTGCCTGACTCCCCGACCAGGTATGCAGTCAGGCGTTTATTGCCCGGCACGTCCTCGCGAACGACCACCGCCACCGCTTTTATCGCCGGATGCCGAAGTAAGCAGGTCTCGATTTCGCCCAGCTCTATCCGGTAGCCCCTGATTTTGACCTGTTGATCGAGGCGGCCTAAAAACTCGATATTGCCGTCGACCAGGTAGCGCACCCTGTCGCCGGTTCTATACAGTCTGCCTCCGTCCGCGCCGAACAGATCGGGGATAAACCTTTCCGCAGTCAGCCCGGCTTGCCCAAGATAACCGCGGCTGATGCCATCGCCGCCGACCAGCAGTTCGCCTGCGACACCGACAGGCAACAGTTGCAGCGCATCGTCGACCACGTGCATGCGCATATTGTCGATCGGTTTGCCTATCGGCACGGTATTTTCGCCTTGCGGCTGGGTAATAGCGTAAACACTACTCCACACCGTAGCTTCGGTGGGGCCGTATTCGTTAAACAAGGCCGTATCCGGTAAGCGATTGAAATGCAGCTTAGTGAGCGGATTGGTGCAGGTTTCTCCAGCAACAATGATGGTCTTTAAGGTTTTCAGAGCAACCGTCGGCACATGCTCCAGCAACAGTTCATAAAGCGACGGCAGCGCCAGCAGATGTGTTACCTGATGGCATTCGATCAGTGCGCCCAGAGTGACCGAATTCTTAATCTGGTCATCCTCCGGCAAACACAAACAGCCGCCCTGGCTCAGCACCCAGAAAATCCCAGCCACGGAGCTGTCGAACGCGAACGACGACAACAGCAGATAACAGCCGACCGGCTCCTTGTAATAGGCGCTTCTGGCACAGGTGGAGTGCATCAAGTTGCCGTGGCTGACCACCACGCCTTTAGGTTTCCCGGTCGAACCCGAGGTGTAAATAACATAAGCCGCGTGGCCTGCATGCAGCGGTACTTCCGGGTTATCGCTGCTGTAACCGGCATAGGCCTCAACATCATCCACGCAAATCGTCGTCCTATCGCCGCAATCCAGACTGGGCAGCAGTGCGGTGCTGGTCAACAGCCATTTGCAACCGGCATCCCTTAGCAAATACGCCTGGCGATCTTTGGGATAAGCCGGATCGACCGGCACATACACCGCACCGGCTTTGAGTATCGCCAATATTCCGACCACCATTTCCGGGCAGCGCTGGATGCACAAGGCGACGCGCTTTTCTGGCCCCGCGCCGTGCGCCCGCAACCACTGCGCCAGGCGGTTGGCCTGCGTATTAAGCTCGGCATAGCTAAGACGCTGTTCCCGATAGACTAACGCGACGGCTTGCGGATGTTGCCGGGCAACGGCTTCAAAATCGCGGTGTATCGTGCCGCTCGGGTAATCGACGCCGGTTGAGTTCCATTCCGCCAGCTGTTTGCGCTCGGGTATCGTCAACAGCGGCAGTTCCGACAAACGGCTGTCGGGATAGGCAAGCATGCCGTGCAACAGACATTGAAAATGACCGATCAGCCTTAAAACCGTGGCGCGGGACAGCAGGTCGCTACGGTACTGGAACGAGGCGGCCAAGCCCTGCTTGGTTTCCGCCATCAGCAAGGCAATATCGAATTGCGCGGCGGCCTCTTCCAGTGCGTAGCTTTCGATCGACAAACCTGCCCACTCCAGCGCAATTCCCGGCATGCCCAAAGCCAGCTCGGCAGCGTCGGATGCGCCGCCGCTTTGCAGCGCGAACCAGGCGCGGTAAAACGCCGACGCGCCCTGCTCCCGCTTGGGCTGCAATTTTTCGACTAGTAGCGAAAACGGATAATACTGATGTGTTAGCGCATCCAGCACGGTCGCGTTGACCTCGGCCAGGTAATCGCTAAAGCGTTGCTCGGCGGCAGGGTGCGAACGCAGCGATACGGGGTTGACGAAATAACCGACGGTATTGGCAAATTCCCGTTTCGGCCTGCCCAACGTCGGCGAGCCGACGATGATGTCCTGCTGGCCGCTGTAGCGGTAAAGCAGGGTTTTGAACACGGTCAGCAACAGCGTGTATAAGGTCGTATGATGTTCGGCAGCCAATCGTTTAAGCTGCTGCAACGTATCCGGCCCGATATTCAGCGTTTCCGCGCGGCCCCGGCATGACGGCGAAGCGGCGGTTTGCCGCTCGGTGGGCAAAGCTAGTTCCGGCAGCTCGCCGGACAACTGCCGTTGCCAGTATTGCCAGTCCTGCTCGGACTGTACGTCCGCCAGATAGGCCGATTGCCAAGCCACATAACAGGCATAATTCGCCGCAGGCTTAGGCAAATCCTGGACCTGCCCTAGATAATACGCCTTGAATTCTTCCAGCAGGATCGACAGTGAGCGAAAATCGACGATGATGTGATGCGCGCAAAACGCCAGCACATGATCCTCATCGGCACAGCTGAACAACGCTGCTCTCAGTAACGGCCCGCGCTCTAAATCGAACGGTTTGCTCATGAAAGCGGAGAGAGTTTCATCTCGCTGCTGCTCGTCATCGCAAGTCACGCAGTCCAGTTGGGGCTGGAGCCCGGCAAGCTGGACGCCCACTGTCCGGTGGTCGTGCCGGTCAAGCCGGAAGCCGCTATGCAATTGCGCATGGCGCTTGAACAGCAGAGCCAATGCGCCCTGCAATTTCGTTTTATCAAGCTTGCCTTGGATGCGCATTGCAACCGGCATGTTATACAGCGGACTGTCTTTTTCTATCTGGCTAACGGTCCACAGCGCCTGTTGACCGAACGATAACGGCTGCTCATCGTTGTCTTCAACCGCCACCGGAACAAGTTGCGCTTGACCAATCTTAGCCAACTTTAGAGCCTGCTCCGCACACGCCGCCAGGGAATGATTGCCGAGCAGCTGCGCCACCGGAAAATCGATAGCCAGCAACTCATCGATAAAGTATTTCAGCTCCACCGCTTTTAGCGAGTCCATGCCCAGACTCGGCAGCGGTCGCGCCATATCGAGAGCTTCGATGGCCAAGCCGCTCAGCACCGCCACCTTTTCGGCCAGGCACTGCGCCAGTAAGCGCGCGCCCTCAACATCCGCAACCGACAGCAAGGCCTGCCGCAATAAAGTCCGCTCCAGGCTACTCGAAGGTTCAGCCGTGTCAGTTTGCGCCGGTTCTACGCCGCCTCCGCCGTTCAAGTCATCGACGGCAACAACCTTAAGTTGCTGCTGTTCGAAAGCCTGCCTACACGCCGAGCGCCTGACTTTGCCGCTACTGGTTTTTAAAATCGCCCCAGGCTTCAACAGCATCACGGTATCGGCCTGCATGCCGCATTCCTCGACCAACCGGGCGCGTATCGCGGCAAACTCGGCCCGGTAATCGGGCTGCCTTAGGCGGTTGCGTTTCAGTTCCGCCAACACGACCAGCTTTTCGCCGTTGTCTCCGCTCACCGCAAAGGCGGCCGCACAGCCGGGATTTATCGCATCCGTTGCAGCGTCTACCGCGTACTCTAAATCATGGGGATAATAATTGCGCCCCCGGATGATGATCAAGTCCTTCAGCCGTCCGGAAACGAACAATTCGCCGCCTTCGATAAAACCCAAATCACCGGTGCGCAGCCAGCAATCTTGGTCGCCTGCATCGCCGATGAAAGCCTGCCCGGTGGCCGGTGAATTTTGCCAATAACCCAGACTGACACTGGGGCCGCCGAGTTGAATCTCGCCGATTCGGCCGCCACTGCACGACTCGTCGGTTTCGGGATCGACGATGCGAATCCGTTGCGCGGCGTCGACATCGATGTTGCCGCAGCCGACCAGATGCCGAACCTGATCATCGTCGGCCATGGCCGGACACACCTTACCTTGTTCAAGGTCATCCTTGTTAAAGGCCGCCACGACAGGATCGGCATTTTTAGCGCCGCCGGTAGCCAGCAAGGTTGCTTCCGCCAAGCCGTAACAGGGATAAAAGGCTTTGTGGCTAAATCCGCAGGCTGCGAAAGCGTTAGTAAAGCGATCCAGGGTATCGGGATTAATCGGTTCGGCGCCGTTGAAGGCTAACTGCCAGCAGCCAAGATCAAGGCCCACTTTTTCTTCGGCGGTGATTTTCCGCGCGCACAGCTCGAATGCAAAATTCGGCCCGCCGCTGGTGTGGGCGTGATAATCGCTAATCGCTTGCAGCCAACGGACGGGTTTTTCCAGGAACGCCATCGGCGACATCAAAATAGCGCTGGCCCCGCAATACAATGGCTGCATGACGTTGCCGATCAAGCCCATGTCATGGTAAAGCGGCAGCCAGCCGACGACTGTTGAATCCGAATTGTGCCCGAAGCGCCGCTTGATCAGCCGCTGGTTCGCCATCAAGTTGCCGTGGCTGATCATCACGCCCTTGGCGTTGCCGGTGGAACCCGAGGTGTATTGCAGGAAAGCCGGATCATGGTCATGCAATGTCGGCAAACGCCAGCCGCTTGAATCGACGGCGACAAGATTGTCGGTAATCAGCCACCGCTTATCTAACAAACCAACACCGCCGCCTGCAAATTGCCCCACTGCATTGGCGACGCTCTGCGTACTGAGTATCACGGCCGCCCGGCTGTCATCGATGATTGCCTGCAAACGCGGCATGTGGCGGCCATTGGTCGGCGGATAAGCCGGCACCGCAATCGTGCCGGCGTAAAGACAGGCAAAAAACGCGACGATATAGTCCAAATCCGGAGGATACAGCAAAATAGCGCGCTCGCCCTGCAACCCCAGCGCCTGTAACTGCGCGGCCAGCTGTCTGGCCTGCAAATCCAGCTCGCCGTAGGTCAGCGACTTAGTTGGATGTTCGCCGTTTTCCAGGAAGGTATAGGCGGTGCGATGTGTTTGCAGCTCCGCCCGTAACTGTAATATTGCAATCAGGGATGTGGCGTTGGCAATCAATGCATCCTCATCTACGCCATCAAAACTGTGTTGTTTGTTTAACATATCTGCCCTACTCTCTTTGTATGAGTCGTCTGTTGAGTTGCAGTCTTGTAGGCAGGAATAAGCCCGTTTGAGCGACAGCGAAAATGGGGGCCGGCAAACGCCATCTCGCACTACCGCTTGGACGGCCTTATTCCGGCCTGCGTTGCTGATAATCGGCAGCAAGTTCCAAATCGGTCGGCACATGAAAATCCAGTCGATCCCGGCAATAATTTCGCCAGTCCTCCGAAATCCGATCAAACACGACATCCTCCCCGAGCCACATCGACGCGGTGACGCTAAAATCCTGGTGCAAATAGACCACTGAATCGTCCTCCAGCGCTTGCTGTGTCTGCCAATAGGGAAATTGAGCGAACGCTTGAACTGGATAGGCTTTGCAATACGGACGGACAGGCCTTCCTGACGCAATGCCGCTGTTTTGCTCCGCCTGTTGTAGCAGCATTGCCACTTCCATCTGCGCGGCCGCCAAGGCGATTTGATAAGGCGTCCTGAGATCGCGACCGCTATTGACTACATTGGCCCCGGCTTCAAGCAAAAGCAGAACCATAACCGAGTCGCCACGACCGGCTGCCCAGTTCAATGCCGTCCAACCGTAATCGTCTATTTTCTCCAAATCCTCGCCGCCTTCAATCAACGCTTGCACCTGATTAACGTCACCTGCTTTCACGGCTTCGATCATTTGAGGTTTATTCATAAACCGCCCTTACCTTATAACTATGTGGAAAATACTAAAGAAGCTCATGGCATCGCCGGACTGGGGCTAAATTGCTTCAACACGTGGTAGACGATTGGCTGCAATCTTTTCCTCATAGCTGTTTTCGATGTAACCGATTTAGCCGGAACAATTTCAGAACTCTTGAACAAGGCTTTTCAATTCATAAGCTCGCCTGTTCATTGGAAAGCTATTGAGCGTTTGGCTGACTATATTCTTAACAACAGGGAAAACACCATTAGCTGTGAACAAGCGATTGCCGTGCTCGACAAAAGCATAAGAAATGAATTCTTAGAGTTTCCTTTCCCTGATAGTCCTTCTGCTTGATTCGTTTTATTTACAGACAGGGGTTCCTGCATGTTGAGAACCTTTGCCTAAAATGGCATAACAAACCGGCGTCAATATCAGGCTGGCGGCCATGCCCAGCAACAGGCCCGACGACAGGGACAAGGTCATCGGAATCAGAAATTGTGCTTGGGGGCTGGTTTCCAGCAGAGCGGGCAAAAATCCGGCAAAGTTGGTCAGGAAGGCCAAAAATATCGGCCGGAACCGTGAGGTGCAGGCTTCGCAAATCAGTTCTGTAATCGGCTTTTGCGGGTCGTGGTGTTCTTTCATATAATCCAGCAACACCAGACTGTCGTTGACGACCACGCCGCTGGCCGCGATCATCCCGACCAACGACTCCATCGACAAAGGCAACCCTGCCAAGCCGTGCGCGATAACCGCGCCGCACCAGGCGACTGGAGCGGCCAGCAGGAAAATCAGCGGCTTTAGATACGAGCGGAACGGCACCGCGATCAGCACGTAAATCACCAGCAGCGAGATCAGGGTGTATTGCCCCAAGGCCTCGGTCATGGCTTGCTGTTCCTGACGCTCCTGACCGATGGTGATGCTCAGGCCGGGGTGGTTCAAACGCAGGTTTTTCAGCGCCCCGGTTTCCAGCCCCGCATAGATGGCGTTGATATCGGCTTTTTGCGAATCCACTCGCGCCTGCACTTTCAGTACCCGGCGGCGATCTTGCCGGATTAGTTTGGCGACGCCGGGGGTTAATATCACTTTAGCCAGTGTGCCTAAAGGCGCATGCTGACCGTCCGGCAGTTGCACCGGCAGCGCCGCCAGACTATCCAGCGACTGGCGTTCATCGCGCGGGTAACGCACCATCACCTTGACTTCATTACGCCCACGCTGCAAGCGTTGCACTTCATCGCCATAGTAGCCGTGGCGGACTTGCTCGGACAAATCTTCAAGGCGCAAGCCCAAACGTTCCGCTTCCGGCTTCAAGGTCAGGCGGATTTCCGGCTTGCCCGGTTCGCCGGAATCCACCACATCGTAAACGCCCGGATAATCGGCAAGCGATCGCTTGAGTTGAGCCGCAGCCTTGGGCAGCAGTTCAGGGTCGGCGGCACCGAGATCAAACTCGATGTCGTAAGGTACGTCGCCTTCTTTGTATAGAAAATCGATCTTAGTGCGGCCCAAATCGCCGACGCGCTTGCGCCACTCATTGATGAAATCCTCGACGACTATCCGTTGCCGCCCTTCCTCTGAAAATTCGGTCCAGAAACCGGCGCCGTGCTCCCAGATCATGGTTTCCAATCCGACAACGACGCTGGCTTTCTTGGGATCATGGTTTGCGCTGCCTATGCCATCCAATTCATCGCGCAGAGTAAAAAACGCCTGTTCCACCTGCCGCGCCCGGCCGCGCATTTCGCTGTAAGGCGCATCCTGCGGCGAGGCCAGGGAAACCCAGAAACTGTCCTTGACGACATCCGCCTGCAGGGACATGCGCAGTCGACCGCTGTCCAGCCATGCGCCGCACAGGAGTATCAATACCAAGAAACCGGTGACGGTCAGGTAACGCCAGTCCAGGGCGCGTTGTAAAAACGGGCGGTAGTAGCGGTCGACAAACTGCTCCAGGCCGCGGTTAAGCTTTTCCCGCAAACGTTCCAGTCTGGAGGAAGATATTGCTGTACGATTTGGCGCGGCCAGATGCGAGGGTAGAATCAGTAGCGCCTCAATCAGCGAAAACACCAAGGTCAAAATCATCACCAGACAGATCGGCTTCATCATCTGCCCCGCCCATCCGGGCAGGAACAATCCCGGCAAAAAGGCCACCAGAGCCACCAGCACCGACAAAATCACCGGCAAAGCCACCGCCTGTACGCCGCGAATCGCACCGGCAAGACTGGCCTCGGCATCTTGACCGTCCTGCTGATGCGAATATACACTTTCGCCGATAATAATCGCGTCATCCACCAAGATGCCCATCGCCAGCAGAAAGCCGAACAACGACAACATGTTGAGCGACACATCCAACGCTGGCATCAGCCATAATGCGCCGAGCACCGAGGTAAAAATGCCCACACCGGCCCAGACCGCCACGCGCAGCCGCAAAAACAAGGTCAACACCAAACACACCAGCACAAAGCCGCCGAGGCCGTCTTCCACCAGCGTGCGCACCCGTTCGTCGTAAGCCTGCGAGTCATCCCACCAGGTCGTCATCAGCAAACCTTCCGGTAGTTGCGGCTGCATGTCGGCGACATAGCCCTTGACGCGGCGCGCCACTTCGACGGAGCTGTATTGGGTATGGATTTCCCAGCCTTGGGCGGTCTCGCCGTTATGATGCCATTCCCACAGCCGCTCTTCCAGGCCGTCGCGGATCACGGCGACTTCACCCAGATGCAAGCGCGTGCCATCGGCATGGGTGCGCAATACCAGATTGCCTATACTGAGCGCGTCCTGGGCCTTGCCCTTGACTCTAAGTTGTAATTCGCCTGACGGCGTTTTTACCAGTCCGCCCGACTGATCCAGCGAAGCGCGGCGCACCGCTTCGGTGACATCGTGCAAGGACAGGTGATATTGATTCAGCTTGGCGGAAGACACCTCGATAGCGATCTCATAAGGGATTTCACCGTAATTACGCACCCGAAGCACGCCTGGAATCTGTTCAAGGTCTGCGCGAATGCGCTCGCCGAAGCGTTGCAGGGTGAGCGGATCGGTAGACCCGTGCAAGGCCACCCAGATAACGCCGTCATCGCCATCGCGGGTGGCCGGTTGTATGTCTATTTTTTCCAGATCTTTCGGCAGCCGGGGGATGTTTTGGATACGGCCGCGCAGGGAACTAATGATCTGATCCTGATCATAATCCGGTAACATCGACACCTTGACGGTGCATCGGCCTTCGTGAATCTCACTGTTCAGCCGCTTGACCCCCGGCATATCGATGATTGCTTCTTCGATACGCACACATACCGATTCTTCTATTTCCAGCGGCCCCGCTCCCGGATACTCCGCCGTAACCTCGATCTGCTGAGGACTGAAACGGGGAAACACCTCCTTGTCCATCACCTTAAAACCGACGATGCCGCCGATAATGATCAGCACCATCAGCAGATTGGCAGCCACCGGGTTGGAGGCAAACCAGGCCAGCAGGCCGGTAGCGCGATATTGTGATGAATTCATCGTAACTTACTCAGCAGCTAGAAAAATAGAATACAAAGGTGCAAGGCGTCCGTGTTGAAGCTTAGGTTTTTTCGCCTTGAACCTGTTACCTTGCACCTCAATCATTCGACCCTGACTTTCATGCCTTCCACCGGCACCTGGATACCGGAGGTCACAATCCGGTCGCCTGCGCTCAGGCCGCCTTTCACCAGAATACGATCCGGTTCGTTGCGCAGTACCTCAAGATGGCGAATGCGCAGGCGTTGGTCGGCATCGACCACCAACGCCTGCTGGGAGGCATTGATTGCATTCTGGGGCAACACAAACAGGTTTTGCAGCTCTTTGCCCTGTACCTGCGCCTGTACAAACAGCCCGGCCAGCAGCGGAGGACGATCGGTTTTTTGCGTGTAGGGGTTGACTACTTCGGCGACGACATAGAGTACTCCGGTGGTATCATCCAGCTTTCCTTCGCTGCGCACGATACGGCCTTCCCAGGTTTGCTGCGCACCGGCGAAGTCTGCGGTAAGCGTGACTTTAGGACAAGACAAAGGCGCCACATTGCATTGCCCTCCTCCTGATCCCAGCGGCAAATCGAGATACGCCAGCTGGTCGGTCGGCAAAGGCAGCCTGATTTCGGCAAGATCGGTGGAATAGATGTGTGCAAGTTTTTCGCCGGACTGAATGGTTTGACCCAAACCCGCCAGCTTGGTCTGCAAACGTCCGGTAAACGGTGCGCGCAATTCGCAGCGACTGCGTCTGATTTGGGCTTGCAGCAGATTAGCTTCGGCAGCTTTGAGTTTGGCGCGGGCTTCGGCCAGTTGCGGCTCACGCATCGCCAGCGGCGTAGCGGTTCCTTCGCCCAGGGCTTGCCATTCATTGTGCGCCTGGTCGGCCTGAGCTTCTTCCGTAGCCAGTTGACGTTTTGCTTCGGCGATTTGTGCCTGGGCTTGGGCGATAGCGTAGTCATAATCGCGCGGATCGATGGACACCAGCAAGTCATTGCGGACAAAAAAACCTCCCGTGGCAAAATCGGGGTGAAGCTGGATGATTTTTCCTGAAACTTCGGGTATCAAATCGATTTCATTACGCGGCGTGACAACGCCTTGAGAATGAACATTGAGCCGGAGCATTTGCGGTTCAGCCTGAATGACGGTAACCAACGGCACTTTAGTGGCCTGCGTTTGCGGCAGCATTTGCGGACGCGTGGCAATAACGGCCCAAGCGCAGGCGATGCCGGTCAGCAACAGCGCAACGGGCAGGAGAATTTTCAACCGGTTTTTTTCCATCATCAGACACCGCCACCCAAGGCCAGGTAAAGATCAATGCGATTGCTGAGCAATTGCCGTTGCACGGAAAGATGCGCACTTTGGGCATTCAGGGTGCTGCGGTAGCTGTCCAGCAGAGTGAGAATTTCGATCAGCCCCTGCCGGTACGAATATACCGCAAGCTTGCGACTGGCTTGGGTTTGCTCCACCGCTTCCTTAAGCGCCTGCTCCTCTTCCCTAAGCCATTGTTCAGCAGCCAGCGTTTGCTCCACTTCTCGAAAGGCGTTAAGCGCGGTGCTTTGATATTGATTAAAAGCTTCTTCGGTACGCGCTTCATTCAAGCGTATTCCAGCCTTGAGGCGGCCTCCGGTAAAAATGGGTTGCACCAGCCCCATGGCTAAATTCCAGGCAACGGCGCGGGGATCGATCAGCTCCGTCAACGCCGGGCTACTGGTGCCGCCGGCGGCAGTCAGGGTAATCCGGGGCAAGAGAGCTTTTTTAGCACTTTCCACTCGGGAGTCGGACGCTTGCAGCCGTGACAAAGCGGCGACCAGGTCGGGCCGCCGCGCCAGCAGTTCCGAAGGCAATCCCGCGGATAAAACGGTCGGAGGCTCCGGCAAGGCCGAAATCTTTTTTAAATTATTGCCTGGATATCGGCCCAGCAACACTTCCAGCCTGCGCGTGACGATTTGCCCCCGGTTACGCGAGCTGGCAAGTTGCGCTTCGGCATTCGCCAGATCGGTAAGCACCAGGCGCAAATCCAAGCCGCGGGTCAGGCCCCTGGCAAACCGGCCGCGCACCAGTTCGACGATAGTGCGGCGATCCTTGATCGATTGTTCTGCTACCTCGATCTGAAGATTGGCCTCGATCAGCTCAAAATAACTTTGCGCCGTGCGCGCCGCCAAGGACAGTTGGGCGCCGTGATAATCGGCAGCCACGGCCTCCGCTTCCTGCACGGTCGCTTGCTGGGCAGCCTTGATGCGTCCCCAGACATCGATTTCCCAGCTCATCGCGAACAGCGCCTCAAATGCACCTGTCTCACTGGCTGTTAAGGCATCGCGCCGGTATCCCGATATAAAAAACAACTGCGGCCAACGTGGGGAGCCATCGATACGCGCCTGCTCTCGCGCCGAATCCACTCGTGCGGCGGCGGCTTTCAGGTCATAGTTATTGTTCAGTGCATCTTGAACTAACGCGCTTAGCGCGGGATTGGCAAAGGAACTTAGCCATTGTGCCGTAATTGGGTTGTTGGAAGACTGGACTGTTGTCCATTGAGACGGCGACTTCGTCATGCTGATGGCATCACGCTCCGGTGCCGTAGCGCATGCCGTAAGCAATATAACCGTGCAACTTAGCGTGCGTAAGGTCGCTGCCGTTGCAGCGGCAGTATTGCAAATCAGGCCAGACAAATTATTGCTCCACAGTCACAAAAGCTATTTTGGCTATCCCGGAATGTTGAACGGTCGCCATCACTTCGGCGACTTTTGAATAAACGACATCTTGGTCGGCATAGAGATGCAGTCCGATCTCGGAATTTTGCAAAAACTCATCTTTTAATGCCGCTTCCAGCGCAGTTAGATCGGCCATGGGTAGTTTGTTCAAGGTTATGATACCCTGCGCATCGACACCGAGCTGTAGCGGTTGCTCCTTAACATCCGCTGTGGTCTCGGCGGTTTTCGGCAGGGTAACATGCACCGATTGCGTCAGCAGCGGTGCGGTCACCAGCAGGATAATCACCAGCACCAGCATCACATCGACCAGCGGCGTGACGTTGATCTCGCTCAGCGCGCTTTCATCTTCCGATTGCGGTTTAAAAGCCATGGCTATACCTTGTCCGCATTTAAGGTGATATGCAGAAAGCTGGCGACAAAATTTTCCAATCCGGCACGATGTTGTTTAACCCGGCGCAGGAAAAAGTTATACGCCAACACGGCGGGTACCGCGACAGCGATACCGATTGCAGTGGCGACCAGCGCATCGCCGATCGGGCCCGCCACCACATCCAAACTGGTCGAGCCGCTGGCGGTAATCTCATGCATCGCATGCATGATGCCCAGCACCGTGCCGAACAGGCCGACGAAGGGCGCAGTGCTGCCGATACTGGCGAGCAGAGTCAGGCCGCTTTCCATCAGGTGCTGCTCCTTCTGCATCTGCACAAGCAGCGAGTGTTCCAGCAATTCGGCCGGAGCGCCGATATATTTAAGGTGCTTACCGTCAGAGAGCCTGCTTTCATTCAGCCAAGCGAAACCTTGCTGCGCGATTCGCGCCTGCGGGCCTATGGCGGCGTGTGCCGGCAGTACTTCCGCCTGCGCCAGATCGGGTAGATCCCAGAATGCTTCGTTAAAACGCCGGTTGTGAAAGCCGTTCTTGGTAAATTCCCAGATTTTAAAGAGTATCACCGTCCAGGTGGCCACCGAGAAGGCCAGCAACGAATATAAGGTGCCGTCGATAATAAGTTCCGGCGAGATATGATAGGGCATTAAGGCCTCCTTGTTAGTTGTTCAAAACAAAATTAATAGGTACGACTACCGAACTGGACACCGGTGTTTCGCCCCGTTTGGCGGGGATGAATTTCCATTTTTCGACTGCTTCGACAGCGGCTTCGTCGAGCACGTCATAGCCGCTGCTGCGCTGCACAGTGACTTCCTCGCTATCGCCTGCGGCGGATACTTTCACCAGCAACAACACAGTGCCTTCCCAACCTCTGCTGGTAGCAATTCCCGGATATTTCGGTTTGGGATTGGAGCCGTAATTGGCGTTGAAATTCGCTTCGGTAAAGGGCGCGGTATCTGCCGTCACCTTGCTTGAGACGTTTGCGGCGGCGCTTGGAGCTACGGGAGCCGCCGCAGATTCGGCAGTCGATGGCGCAGGCAGCCGCTCATCGGCCATAGACAGCGGTTTTGGAAGCTCCATCTGCTTGCGGGTATCTTGCTTCTTTTTCTTGGGCGGCTTTTTGTCAGGCTGTTTTTTCGGCTCCGGTTTGGGTTGCGCAATCGGCGCAGCTGCCGCCTGCTTGCTCGGCGCAGCAACCAATGACACTTCCATTATCATCGGTTGAGCCATGGCAACGGCTTCGGCAGGTTGCAGCATCCAGATAGCTGCCCACAAATGCAGCAACATCACTAACGTCAATAATAACTCACCGATAAAACGCGGCTCTTCTTTACCTATTAAGGCTTCGAATAGCGACCGCATTTTTTGATTCACCGTGATCGCTATGCCACCAAAAGACGTTAAACTCTGAACCGGCAGGCCGCCTTCGTGGCTTTTAAATAAATACATAAAGAAAATCATTTTCCACTTATCGTTTGTGACGCTTATATGCCCGTCTTCGGAGTTCGCCGTATTAACTGCGATGGCGGTAACCGGGAATTATGCCGTTATTTTTACAGACTACAGCTCCAGCAATGCCGCAGCTTATTACCTCTTTATTATTTGAGTTAATCACTGCATCGGGTAACGCACTATACCCATCAGAGCACATGCTCGGGAAGACGGCCTAAAAGCGACATCAAGCGCTCAAGTTTTTCATCGACTCTGGCCACATATTGTTTAAGCTGAACCAATTCAGCCTGAAGATCATGCGTATTTTCATGAACATGCTGAAAATGCACCTGAAAATATCTCGGCTGGGGAAATAAATAAATCAAATCATCATCCTTTTTAATACTGTGTCCTTTAGGCGTCTTTGCAGGGATTTTTAAACTCTTATGTTCTTGTGCATGTTTTAATGTTTTCATATCCACTTCCTTACTTAGATAGTTCATTTCAGCATCCGCCATTAACAACTTCGACTAAAATAGAAGACGAATCAGGCGCCATAAATCCTCACTCGGCGTTGAATATTTTTTCGATTCCAATCAATAAACAGGTTATTCCTGTAAACCGTGATAGCCAGACCCTCAAACATCACGTTTAATAGTTCAAATTGAACCTTTCAAAAAACCGAAACACGATATTGAATCGCCCGTAACTGTAATATTGCCATCAGGGATGTGGCGTCGTTGAACGGCACATCCTGATTGACACCGTCAAAACCGTGTTGTTTGTTTGACATATCTGCTTTCACGGCTTCGATCAATAGTGGTTCATTCATAAACCGCCCTTATAAAATGTGGAAAATACTAAAGAACTTCATGGCATCGCCGGACCGGGGCCAAATTGCTCCAGTACGCAGTTGACGATTGGCGGCCATCTTTTCCTCATCTGCTTTCGATGTAATCGATTTAGCTGAAACAGACGCATGACATTGAAAAAACGGTTAAAAAGCTCCGGTCATTCCTTGCTGAAATTTGCAGCGGCGATAATGCCGTGCTGTATCATTTTATCGATGACCTGTTGCACATGGACATCCAGCTCCTCCGTGCCGGTATGCACGGTGAGCTCGCAGTTTTCGGGCGTTTCGTAAGGAGAAGTGATGCCTGTGAATTCCGCCAACTGCCCGGCCCGAGCTTTTTTGTAGAGACCTTTTACGTCTCGCGATTCGCAAATTTCTATAGGCGTGTCGCAGTAGATTTCGATAAAGTCGCCGTGTTCCACTATGCCGCGCACACGTTCACGGTCCGCACGATAAGGCGAGATAAAGGCAGTAAGCACAATGACACCTGCTTCCATAAAAATCTTGGCCATTTCACCGACACGGCGAATATTTTCCCGACGATCCTTAGCTGAAAAGCCCAAATCGCCGCATAAACCATGGCGGACATTATCGCCATCCAGCACGAAGATGCGGCAACCGCGCCGATGCAATGTTTCTTCAACGGCATGGGCGAGCGTGGATTTGCCCGACCCGGATAATCCGGTAAACCATAGGATCGCGCCGCGATGGCCGTTTTGCGCTTCACGCCGTTCGCGGGTAACCGTGGCCTGGTGCCAGACGACGTTGGCCGAGACCGGTCGCAGTGTAGTCATGACAGTAACTGCACACGCAGCTGTTCGGCTTGCCAATTCATCTCCCCATGGTCACAAAGTTTGCGCCCGGTTTCGCCTGTTTTCCTAGATTCGATCAGCTTTGGCTCATTCATAAACGGTTCCTTATCCGTATGCGAAAAACGCACTGCCAGACTGAGGCTAAATTGCTCTCAGCATTGAGAAGACGATTGACGGCAATCCTTTCCTCATAGCTGTTTTCGATGTAATCGTTTGAGCTGCGGCAGGCTCAAGACACGGGAAAAATGCTGGCTAAAAGCGAAGTCATTTGATAAAGGAGGTTAAAAACGCGTCAAAAGCTGCCAGCCTCGACATGTTGCATGATCCGGCTTTTTTCCAAAGACACTCATTTGCTCGCCATGGATTGGCGAAATCCACCCGCGATTTCAGAAAAAAAACTTTCTTTGTTTGAAAGACGATCAAGTCGCTCGTAATATTCAAGCCCAAGCACCAAAAACTCTGGCAGTCAGCTTAAAGTTTCAAAGCCAAAAAAATACAGAAACATATTGATAAATACTAAAGCTCTTCCTGCAGGAGCATAATTACGGTTAGTTGAAGACCAAACTAAACTCAAGTAGGACACTGAATGAATCGCGCAACAAAAATTACACAACTACCAAACTTGCTTCTTTGAAAGAGAGTTCCCGCAGTAAACGAAGTTTGTCGGCGGTAAGTCTGACATTGGAAGGTTTTGTGTAATCCGGATTTAGACGCGCTATGAGCCGTGTGGATACATTAAGAGCAAACAAAAACTTGAGGCCATCGGGCTTGCTCTAATTCGGCCGCACATCACGCTTCGGGTACCGAACTGTTTGAGAAACTCAGGCATCAATAAGCCCGGTTGAAACTAAACGCGATCTTGCCTCGCTAATCAATTAAAGTTCAGCATACGCCGTCTAGTGATGTAATACTTGGGCTTGACTGAAGCATCTTGTTAATCAAAAAATAACAACATGATAGTAATTTTTCTGGTTAAACTGATACTTCTAGCTGGCAAATATTCGAGAATGAACAATAATATAGTGACTTCGGACAACTGGGCAATACGGACGCCATGGCAAGAAAACCAGCAAAATCTTTTTCAAAACACCCGTATCAATTTGAACCGATCGAATTAAATTTCGGCCAAGTTACCGGCATGCATCCGCTTCTGGATAACCTGGCCGCCCTCTCAAGCAATCTGGAATATTTATTGGACTCGGTCAGAGAGGTTGTCAGTCCAGACTATTTTCTGCAGCTGTTACAAATGCACCCTCTCGCCATCGCCAAGGACAAAAGCCAATATTACTGCATCAGCAATCCACGGCTTTTTCAGATCGCTAAAATCGTGCTGCCTGATAACCAATTGCTGGGTTTTAGGGAAATGGTGAATCCAAGGCCAGAGAGCATTGCCGGTTT
The DNA here is from genome assembly GCA_030684815.1 of Methylobacter sp. GTDB lineage: Bacteria > Pseudomonadota > Gammaproteobacteria > Methylococcales > Methylomonadaceae > Methylobacter_A. The sequence goes on from JAUXXQ010000054.1 coordinate 64,198, forward strand.
CGGCCAGACCGATTTTTATCTGTGCCACCTGTTATTTTCATTGCGCCTCCAAGATGGAAATGACCAATTGTGCCGAATCTGGCAACAGCTTGATGATGATTTGAAGCGTGAAGTGACGCCAGGCATCAAACACCAAACCGTACTGGTCAAATTACTACAAGCCTCCCGAAATCTGCCCTATCTTCGCCGCAAAGAACCTGGTAAAAAAAATAATGACAGCGGAGACTAATCCAGTTTTATCGGCATTTGCTGATGCTATCGCCTCATCCTTATCGCTACCTGAGGTGAGTGTTGCGGCCCTGTTAAAGTTTATAGACTGTCATCCTGAGCTGCGGGGATTGGCCACGATTGCTAAAAATCTGATATCCATCCTTGAGCTGCTAACTGAAATCGTAACCGATGAGATCGAGCTATCGTCGGTAGCGATTCAAGAATGGATCACCATTTGCCGGTATATCAAGGATGAGGCGGGATCGCTTAGTATTTCTTTTCCTGAAATTAACATCCAGGCCAAAAATCAGAGCAATCCCTTTTCAAAAGTGTATGAGAAGTACCCATTGTATGTTTCGGTATGGTTTCAGCATCCGGAACCAGCCATGCAACGGCGTCACCGTTTGTTACAGGCGCACTTATTACTGACGCAGTTTCATTTTCGCAAATTAACCGAAGACGAAGGCCGGAAGTACGGCCTGGTTCAAAGCAGGGTAACAGTTTCAGCTTTAAATTTCTATTGGAGAACGTTTCATGATCAATAATACTGACCGATTTAACCTTATTAAATCGTCATTATGTCGTCATCTGTTGCCGCCAACCTTTCTCCAGAACATCGTAAGAATCTTGCCCTTGAAACGTTAGCTGAAAAAACGCCTATTTCAAACATTTCTGATCGCGAAAAAGTCAGTCGTAAGTTTCTTTACAAACAGAAACAAAAAGCCGAGACAGCGCTAGATCAAGCATTTTCCCCAGACAACGAAGCCTCTGACGTGCTTTTTTATCTTCCCGTAACCAAGGCGTGGCTCATTCAATTGGTACTGGGTTTGGTTTTGATTTGCCACAGCTCGTACCGAGGCGTTATACAATTATTGGCGGCTTTGTTCGATACGCCGATCAGCCTGGGCACAGTCCATAACTTGCTGGTGACGGCAGCAAGCCAAGCCGCCCAAATCAATAGCTCTCAAGATCTTTCGGCTATTCGAGTAGGGTTACTGGATGAAATATTTCAGGGAAATCGATCGGTATTAACTGGTGTTGATGCCGTGTCAACTTATTGCTATCTTCTGGCTGAAGCAGATCATCGCGACGAAGATACCTGGGGCATACATTTGCTGGATGCCAAAGCGCAAGGATTTGCCCCCGACTATACCATCGCTGACGGCGCCGCTGGATTACGTGCTGGGCAGCAGGTAGCCTTGGGAGACACCCCGTGTCATGGCGATGTGTTTCACATTCAGCATCAGTGTGAAACGTTGGCCAATCTTTTGGGGCGTTTGGCCAAAGGCGCCGCCACCCGGCGACAACGGCTTGAACAACGCATGACCAAAGCCAGACTTAAAGGACAAGGGAACACCCTGTCCTCGAAATTAGCGAAAGCACGCATGGCTGAGACCCATGCCGTAAAATTGGCCAAGGATGTCAAAACACTGGTCGGATGGCTGGAACGAGACATCCTGGCGCTAGCGGGACTTTGTTTTGAGGCCCGCTGTGAACTGTTCAATTTCATCGTCTCCGAACTGAAGCACCGGGAATACCTTGATTCCGCCCGAATTCGTCCTGTGCGTATTGCCCTTGAACGACAACGTGACAATCTACTTGGTTTTGCCAAAGTGCTTGATAACAAACTCGAAGAGATTGCTCGACGCTTTCAGGTTCCGGATTATCAAGTCCGCGCCATTTGTTTGTTACAGCGTAAGCCTAAAACTTCACAGGCTTACTGGTCGAGTCGTGATCAGTTGAATCGGCAACTCGCGTGGAAGTTTCATGCGGTACTGGGGGCTATTGTCAATGCAATGGATGAAACCCACCGCTGCAGTTCCTTGGTCGAAAACCTCAATGGCCGCTTGCGCAACTACTTCTTTTTGCGCCGAAATCTGGGTCAGGGGTATCTGGAGCTGCTGCGTTTCTTCTTGAACCACCGCGTCTTTATGCGAAGCGATCGGCCTGAACGCGTTGGTAAAAGCCCGATGGAACTCTTGACCGGAAAGCCGCATCCGCATTGGCTGGAACTCCTCGGCTTCGAGTTATTTCGGCGACCTTCCGTTTCCGCTTAAAATAACTTTCGGCTCAACCGCCGCATGATCGATACCCTCAAAATGCGGGTAGGATTGCTATTGCCTGTGTTACCCAAAATACGTCATTTTTGAACCAGGCCCTTTTTCTTGTTCTGGGGTATGCGCCCACCAATCCTTAAACGCATAGAGTTTCCCTTGTGCAGCATCAGGGCAGCGGTAACTTGAGCCCCAAAGGTA
>JAUXXQ010000064.1 GCA_030684815.1 Methylobacter sp.
GCTGCGTTCCTGGCTACGCCCTCATCGCGGCATTTCTCAATCTTATTTGCCACTTTATTTGGGATTTTTTGAGTTTGTGCATAACGCAAAAAAACGCGGCAAAGCTTTATTAAGTTCGCTGCTGGAGTTGATTATAAGCTAAGCTCCCTGGAATCCAGTAAGAGCCAAATCCGTTTAAATCCGTCCCAATCAGTAATATTAGTGTTCCATCATTAAATAACCCATCCATGTCCAAATTAAACCCCCAACAACAGGCCGCTGTTAAAACAATCGACCATCCTTTATTAGTGTTGGCCGGTGCTGGCAGCGGCAAGACGCGGGTGATTACCGAAAAAATCGCCTATCTGGTCAAGCAAGGTCTGCCGGCACGGTATATTGCGGCGGTGACGTTCACCAACAAAGCCGCGCGGGAAATGAAAACCCGCGTGTCCAAATTATTGGACAGCAACCAACAGCGCGGCCTGCGGGTGTCGACTTTCCACTCATTAGGCTTGGACATATTGCGGGCAGAATCGAAAACGCTAGGCTATAAATCCGGGCTGACGCTGTTCGACGAACAGGACAAGCTCACGCTGCTGCGCAATTTAATCAGCCACGGTGCCAAAGATTGCGACATCGACAATATTGATAGCTACGCCCGGCAAATCGGCCAATGGAAAAATGCTTTCGTCACGCCGGAACAGTCGGTGCAGATTGCAAAGGCCAACGAATGTCCGATAGCCATGCTGTATATCGACTACACCCGCAGCCTGAAAGCCTACAATGCGGTCGATTTTGACGATCTGATTTTGTTGCCTGTGCTGCTGTTTCAACAGCACCCGGCGATTCTGGAAAAGTGGCAAAACAAAATCCGCTATTTGCTGGTCGATGAATATCAGGACACTAACATCACCCAATACCAGCTGGTGCGCCTGATTGCCGGTAATCTGGGGAAATTCACCGTGGTCGGCGATGACGACCAGTCGATTTACGCCTGGCGCGGTGCGCAGCCGGAAAATCTGGCGCAACTGCAAAAAGACTACGCACGCCTGCAAGTCATTAAATTGGAACAAAATTATCGCTCCACCGGGCGCATTTTAAAAGTCGCCAACCAGCTGATTGCCAATAATCCTCATGCCTTTGAAAAGCGGCTATGGAGCGAGTTGGGCTACGGCGATCCGCTGCGAGTGTTAAGCCATAAAGATGAGCAAATTGAAGCCGCGCAGGTTGTCTCTGAAATCATCCACCATAAATTCAAGACCGGCGGCAATTACCAGGATTATGCGATTTTATATCGCGGCAACCATCAGTCGCGCTTGTTTGAAAAAGGCCTTAGGGAAAACAATATTCCGTATTTCATTAGCGGCAGCACCTCGTTTTTCGCCTATTCGGAAGTGAAAGACATCCTCGGCTATTTGCGCTTGTTCGTTAATCAGGATGATGATGCCGCCTTTTTGCGCGTGGTCAACACCCCAAAACGCGAAATCGGCCCCAGCACCTTGGAAAAACTCGGTGCCTACGCCAACGAGCGCCATATCAGCCTGTTTGCCGCCTGCACTGAATTCGGCCTGAGCCAAAAGCTATCCGAAAAAGCCATGCAGCGGCTGGCAAAATTTCGCGACTGGACGCTCGACACCGCCGACCGCGTCGAACGCGGCGATACCTTTGCCGTGATTGAACAGTGCATAGACCAGATTGGCTATCCGCAGTATTTGCAGGAAGAAAGCAAGACCAAGGATGCCGCCGACCGCAAACTAAAAAACGTTTACGAACTGGTTGAATGGCTCAAACGCATTGCAGACAAGGAAACCGACGGGCAAAAACCGTTGGCCGAAATCGTGTCCAAAATCATGCTGATGGACATCATGGAACGCAATCAGGAAGAGGAAGCCAGCGATCAGGTCAGCCTGATGACCTTACATGCGGCCAAAGGCCTGGAATTTCCGCATGTGTTTTTAATCGGCATCGAAGAAAATATCCTGCCGCATCAAAACAGCATAGAAACCGACAACATCGAAGAAGAGCGCCGTCTAGCCTACGTCGGCATCACCCGCGCCCAGCGCACCTGTACCTTCAGCTATTGCACGCACCGCAAGCGCTACGGCGAAATCGCCGAATGCGAACCCAGCCGGTTTTTAAGCGAATTGCCTGCCGATGATTTGGAATGGGTCAACAAAAAACAGCTGGCGCCGGAAGTCATCAAAGAACGGGGCAAGGCCAGCCTGGCACATTTGAAAACAATGTTGTCGTAATTGCAGCGATGATCGGTTAGAATACGCGTCATGCGCCCGTAGCTCAGCTGGATAGAGTACAGCCCTCCGAAGGCTGTGGTCGGACGTTCGAATCGTCTCGGGCGCGCCATTAAAACATTGAAATAAAAGGATTTATTTCAATAATGCTATCGGTAAAAACACGCAAAAAAACCGGCGGGGCACCAGACCGGACTTTTTGAAACCAGCAGGCATTGAAAAATGCTTTTGCCAGGGGTTTTTACTATGTCAACGATCCGAAAAATTCAGCGCCAATCAGGCGTCGTCTATAAAGCAATCATCAAAGACCGCCTGGGCAAGGCGATCACATCAAAAACATTCACCCGCAAAGGTGATGCCGTTATCTGGGCAAAACGTATTGAGGCCGATCAAGAAGCCATTGATGCGTTGGGCAGCCGGGGCGGCAAAATTACGTTTAAAGAATTGGTCGATGAATACATGCGCCAATGGTCGGGGACAGATTTAAACCAACATAGACGAGTTTCTTTTTGGGCTAGTGAGTTGGGTCATTACCAGATCAAAGACATTGGCGGCGATTTGTTGCGCAAGAAATTAACCGAATTCCATCATGGCGGATGCATCCGTGGCAATGGCGGCAAGGGCAAAGCCTTAGTGATGACCAAGACGCGGCAACCCGCTACCGTCAACCGACACCGGACAACCCTGTCCGGTATTTTTAAATATGCCGTGCAGCAAGGTTATATCGTATCAAACCCAGTGGCTAAAACGGCTTGCCTGCGCGATGCCGGTAAAATTGTCCGCTATTTAAACGCTGGCGAACGCAGCGCGTTATTGTCGGCCTGCAAGCAGTCGGAATGGGCAAAGCTGTATTTATTGGTACTTATGGCGATGACCACGGGCATGAGAAAAGGCGAGCTTATGCGCCTGCGTTGGTCAGACATTGACTTCAATATCGGCCTGGCCTTTTTGGAAACGAGCAAGAACGGCGAGCCGCGTGTGAACCCGATCCCGGAAACAACACTAACTGAATTAAAACGGCTTAGAGAACTTGGGCGCGGCCTGATATTCCCCAGCGAGAAACTACCCGATCAGCCTATGGAGTTCGTAAAACATTGGTCGAAAGCGCTGGAGGTGTCCAAAGTGGAGAATTTTCGCTTCCATGACCTTCGCCATGATTTTTGCAGTCAGTTAGCCATGCACGGCGCCTCACTGAATGAAATCGCCGAATTGGCCGGTCATAAGGATTTGGCTACAACGATGCGCTACACGCATTTATCGACCGGACATAAGAAAAAACTGAGCGATTCAATTATGCAAAAGGTTTTAAACATGAGTGTATGATTTGGGCAAACCGGCGCAGCGCAAAAAGTCGATGCACTTTATATTAATTTATAACCAACCTAGCACAAACTATGAAACCAGCAACCAAAATCCTACACGAATCCCTGATTCGCCTGCTAAAAGGCATGATAAGCGCATGGGAGCGCTGGCTAAAAGACGTCCAAGAAAACTAATTCCATAGTGTACGAAGCGATTATGCAAAAGGTTTTAAACATGAGCGTATAATTTGACAAACCGGGCTAGGCTTAGCGGCTGAACGCTGGATTCGTCACCCAGTGCCCGGTTATCCCTTTATGACGGAAGCATCAAGACGAGGTGCAATTGTCAGTATTCCCCCTTTAGCGCGGCAAGTATTAGCCGAACTCTATAGCAGCGACCCCAATCCGGGCTACCAACATTTATTGCAACGGATCGAGAAGTACAACATTCTTTTAAAAAATGCACTCAAGCGCGTCGATTCCAGCAACTCAGAGCATCATAAAAATTCAGTAAAGCGATCTCTTATATTTTTATTCCGAACACACGCTCGCCTCTCCATGGCTAGAGTCAGCACTACTTCGCTATCATGAGTGGAAATCTGGGTGAAGCCTCCTCGAATCGTGTAAGGGTTAACTCACTATAGGGGTGAGGAATCCATTGCCTTCATCAAGTGGCAAATCGAAACTGCCGACGTGTGCTGTTCGACGTGTGCTGTTAATATGCTCCAATTCCTGCTCATTTAATTCAA
>JAUXXQ010000070.1 GCA_030684815.1 Methylobacter sp.
AGTGCCCCGCCTACTATGGCACCCAGTGAAATCATGAGACGAATCAAAGGCAATACCGCAAATCGACTGTTCGAGGAATTTCCACATTTGAAGAAGAGATATTGGGGGCGCCATTTTTGGGCGCGAGGCTATTTCTGCGCCACGGTTGGGCAGATGACGGAAGAGATGATTAAACAATATTTGGAGCATCATTTTGAGCCTAATCCGAACGATGAATTTAAGATGGAGCCCCCATAAGACGCGTCATTAAGTCGACGCGTATCCTGACTTCCAGCCAGTAACTCAAACCCACCAGCTTTAGCTGGTGGTTGTTTAGTTCAATGACTTAAGGCATACGGCCATAAAAAATGAGTCATTTCACCAGAAAAATAGGTCATATCCCGCCTGTTTTATCAGCATTAAACTACGTATAAATACCTGTTTTATGAAAAATCAATGACATAGAGATTTGGCACAGTTATTGCTTTATAGAAATTACTATCGAGTTCGTTCGGTTCAGGGATGAAAAGCCATGAAGGCTATTGGGCAGGAGTAAGACGAACATGGGGGAAGGGCTTCCCCCCCGCTGCCGGGCGCTCTGGTACAGCAAAAGGCAGCGACTTCGTTAGTGTAACCTTAAACACTAAACTAACGATATTACGGGGAGAAACCCATCGTGAAACATTATAAAGTAAAAAGCTACGCCAGACAGGCGGGTATGACCTTAATCGAATTATCGGTTGTTTTATTAATTCTGGTGGGCTTGGCGGGATTGTTGATTCCTTATGTGGGTAGTTTTGTGCAAAAAACCCATGACAGCACTACTTCGGCAAATTTTGGCATGCTAAACAACGCCTTTAGTCGTTTCGTGGTTGAAAAAAACAGAATGCCGCATCATGTGGAGTCGCTGACTAACGGTACTGCTGGTCTTGCGGCTAATGGTGCTACGGGAGCTTGTGATGGCGCAATCGCAGACGCTGTTTATTGCGGTTTGTTTAATCCAGCTTTGTTTGAGGCAGTAAATTGGAGTTCGACTAGTGGTGCTACTCAGATAGAATCACTTAACAAAGCAGGGCTTAGCATGATGGTTAAGAACAATCCCAATCTCGCCAGCAAGACCTTCGGTCTTGCTAATGGTATGGTTTATACCAATACCTCTACGGCTAATTTTTATGTTGCCAAAGTCGCAGCAGGTACTGATACAGGAACCACTACGCTTACAGGACATCTTCAAAAGGCTTTAGGCGGTGCAGGTATGGACTATAACACGACTTGCTATGATTACATCGCCGTTGGCCTGGGTGATAATGTTGAGTTAGCGGGTAATACTTTAACTGGTGGCTCACCTATTGGCTTTCCAGAAAGTGGTGATCAAGGCCCATCGTATGGGTATGGACACTATATCGCTATTCTGCAAGTGGATAAAGCTAACACAGGCACACATACCATGGGTACTTTAACTCCTGTACCTTGCTCACCTATCACAGAAAAAGCTAAATTCATTGGAACAGTTTTGAATGTTCCAACCACTGTTGCGGGGCATTTGATCGGCATCAATGAAACCCTGACAAAAGCCCATGACAACATGGTTGAAACTAAAAAGATTGAATAATCTTTAGCCGTGTAGGTCGGGTTAGGCGCTAGCCGTAACCCGACACCTTCGCGCAAAATGTCGGGTTACGCTAGCGCTAACCCGACCTACGCAAAAAAAATCAAACCGAACCGCAGCTTATCCTCTTAGCTTTCGCGGTTTGGACGGCCTAAGGAACCCAGACCCGCAATCTTCACGGAGTTTTTGGTCAAGGCTGACATTTGAGGCGGCGAGGATGCCGCCTCTTTTTTCTATACCCTTGCATTTTCAATGAGAGTGAGGAAATACGATGAAAAAAACTGTTTGCTTAACTATTTTATTGTTGTTCGGATCTACGGTCGAGGCTGTCGATATCAACATGTCTCAGATTGGTTTGCAGCGAATGGGGCCGGATAGACTGAGGTTGCGCAATATCGACGTGCCAGGGCAAGGAAATTACTACGCCGATTTTGTTTGGGATAGCGAGAACAATCGATTGGAAATTTTGAATGCCGCGCCTGACCATGTCGATGCTTTTTCGGTGACGCGCCGTGCCGTTTCAGCTACTCAAGATTCGGTGTCAAACTTTGACCAAGTTTGCCGTCAGGAGTTTGGTCCGGATTCACGACAAGCCGATTGGAGCGGACTCAAAGCGGCATTGGCTAATGACGATCTTGCTTTACGGGCTTTTATCGAGAGTAATCGTTTGGTATCGGGCACGTTTTATTTTGTCACTTATGGAATGAGTCCGTTACAAAGTTATAACGGGCATGGTTTGCCTTATTTCGCTAGTTTGGGTGGAAATAGCGGTGTGACCAAGGAAAATTTAGCCGGTGGCGTCATGCGTTTGGCTTATACCTCTTCGACCATCAATGGTCAGGTGATTTGTTCAAATCTGGCAGAAACGGCGAGCCCATTTAAATAGGTGGGTAGTCCTGTCCGGTGGCAACGATGCGCGAAATTTTGAACCACAGAGGCACAGAGGCACAGAGAAAAAAATCTTAAATCTCCGTGCCTTTGTGTCTCTGTGGTTAGCTGTTGTTTTTATCATCGTTCCCACGCTCCAGAGGCTGTGAAAGTATTCTGAAATTAGACGGAATTGCCCATTTCGACAACCAATAATCAATAACTTACAGCGCATTTTATGCTGTTTTGTAGTGATTTTGATAATACTTTCACAGTCTCTGGAGCATGGGAACGATGCACTAATCTCTGTGCCTCCGTGCCTCTGTGGTTAACGTTATTTTATAACTGATAATAAAAGCTGAATTTATGGAGAAAACTTGAAATCCAAGCTGTATTTAGGGTCGTTACGCGGCAGTTTAATGTTGTTGGCGCTGCTGCCGGTGTTGCCGGTGTTTGCGCCTTGGCATTTGAAGCCAATCGCTTCATTTCATGCTGAATGGCTGGCTTTAATCGTCGGTTTGTTGGCTGGTTTGGTGTTAGTGCCGGTTCTGTTAAGGGCCAAGGTGTTGCTGTTGCCGCGCATGGTGCTGTTGCCGCTGGCGTTGATGGCGTTTATTGCGGTGCAGGCGCAACTTTTACCGCAGGTGGTCAGCGAACACGCGCAAATGGCAATGCTGTATTTGTTGTGGGCGGCGTTGTTGATGGCATTGATTGGGGTGTTGCAAGAACAGGTTGGCCGCGTTCAGGTGAGTATCTGGTTGGCGGGCGGCTTGATGGCGGCGGCAGTTTGCTCGGCGCTGTGGGAGTTTATTTACCGTCTGAATGGCATTCTGGGTTGGTGGGGCGGGACGACTCAAGCCAATAATTATGGCGATCTGCTGGCATTGGGACTGGCCTCGGCGCTGTATTTACTGACCGTAGTCAAACCGGCGCGGCGGGGTTATCTGCTAATGCTGGCGGCGGTGATTGTGCTGGGTTTGAGTTTAACCCCGTCACGGAGTGTTTGGTTGTATTGGCTGGCTATGCTGCTACTGGTGTGGCGCTGGCAGCGTTCTGAACTGCGCTGGTTGCTAGCGGGCTTTGTCTTGTATGTGTTGCTGCAAGCGTTATGGTCGAGCGGATTATTGCCCGCACAACAAACCGCTGTCGAGCGACTGTATCAACAGATAGGGGGCGCACCCGTTCGTTTGCATATTTGGCAGGTGGCTTGGCAGTTGTTTTTGCAGACACCGTGGCTGGGGCAGGGCTTTGGTCAGTTCGATTGGGCGTATTTCCAGGCCGGGCAGCATATTCCGGAGCTGGGTAATCGCATGGAACATGCGCATAACCTGATTTTGCACCTGCTGGCGGAACTGGGCATTGTGCCGGTACTGCTGTTGTTGGCTTTGCTGGGTTTATGGGTGCGACCGCTGCTGGGTGCGCTTAATCAGTCAGGGCATAAGCAGTCGGTTGATAGTTCCAACAGTTTGCGGCTTTGGCTGTTGATGTTGATGGCGATTTTAGGCTTGCACAGTTTGTTGGAATATCCGTTGTGGTATGCGCAGTTTCTGGGTGTGGCGGCGATGATGTTGGCCTTGGGCGATGACTGTGTTTGGCCGGTTTGGCTGAGTAAGGCCGGAATCTGGGCGGTAAGCGGGTTGTTACTGATGGCGGTTGCGGTGGCGGGTGTGCATGAATGGCAGTATGCGAAAGTGGAACAGGCGCTGGATAGTTATTCAACGCAACCTTCGCAGCAAAAAATTAACCGCTTCGTCAGTATTGTCCAGCAGGCAAATGTTTTGGCGCCGTTGCTGAACCCTCATCTTGCGGTGATGTTTACCCTGGCCGGTGATCCGGCTAATGAAAAACTGCGGCCTGATTTAACGGTGCTGGTCAATGCCAGTTATCGGTTTTTGCCTGCCAATGTATTGGCCTTTCGCCAAGCTGAAATGCAGGCGTTGAACGGTGAGGCTGCCCAGGCGATAGACACTTTAGACTTGGCGTTAAAAGCCTATCCGGATTGGGCGGAAGCTTTTATTGCTGAACTGGATAAGCTGAATGCGGCGGATCAGCAAAAAATGGTGTTTTTGCGGGGTATGGCCGGGGTGGTTGCTAGTCAGTATTCAACGTCTAATTGATGGCTTTTTATTGCATCGTTCCCATGTTGGAGCGTGGAAACGATGCATTTTACTTTTACTAACCCAATACAAAATTTGAATTTTTCATCGATAAAACTACCCGCCTTTAGCAATCGCCCTGCACACACGCTGCTGTTTATCACTGAGGTTAAAAGCTTTCGTGTGGACGTGGATAAAGCCGGTGTGCTGTTAGGCCATGCGGAAATGATTGCGGCGGCGTGTCCAGGTTCGGCCAAGCTGGGCGAATGCGTGGGCACGCTTGCTGCCAACAGCCGTCCTTTCGGGCGTAAGGTTTGGTTGCTGTATGTGCGTCTGCCGATTACTTTGCTGAGCATTCCGTCGATGCAGGTTGAAGGCGTTGATGAGGCGACCTTGATACAGGCTTTGCAGTTTGAGCTGGAAGGCTTGACCGGTCAGTTTTCGCTGGACATGCAGTTGGCTTATCAGCTGTTAAGCAATAAAGATGAAATGAGCAGTTACTGGGTCAGCCAGATTAATCAGCTGCATTTTGAGGATGTGCAAAAGGCGGTAAAAAAGGCCGGTAGTTCGCTGGCGGGGTTATTGCACCCGGCGGCCTTGCCGCTGTCGCTGGAAAACCCTGAGCGTCAGGATTGGCTAAGAATGGAATGCTGGCCGACTCAATTGGCGGCCTTAAGACAGCATCCTGAACACGGTTTTAGTCTGCGCCTGTTTGCTTTTGACAGCCGCCGCTGGCAAGCGGAATTGGAGCAGTGGTTGGCGGAACAAGGTCAGGTTGAACATTCCGAAACGCTGTTGAACAATAAAATAGAATTGTTGCCGGACACGGCGTTTTACCTGCATTTGAATGAGGTTGATCCGGTTACCGACTGGTTGTTGGTGTGGGCGCAGGCGTTGGTTAAAAAAGACCTGCCCGCTGTGCCGCTGTTGCGTTACCAGTCGAAGATTAATAAAGACTTGTTGTTGATGGCTTCCGGCGGTTTGGTGGCATTGGTGATATGTTCCAGCCACGCAGGCTGGCATGTGTATCAGGCTAATGATTACACGGCTAAATTTACCGCGTTGCAACAAGTGGAAACCTCAATGACTGCGTTGCGCAAGACGCTGACTGAAAATCAGGATAAGCGCGATAAGTTAAAGGCAAAAATCGATAAGTTTAAAGGCGATTCCGAGACTTTGCCGAAACTGATTGAAGGCTTGCAACAGCGCCCGGCTAAGTTACTGGAAACCTTAGCCAAAGGCCGGCCGGAAAATCTATTGGTGGAAAGCATTGCTGTCGATAAGGATGAGGTTAAGGTTAGTGGCATTAGTCTGGATGCCATTTCTGCTCATGAGTTGTCGAATTATCTCGACAAACAACTAACGGTATTGGGCTGGTCGGTGATTGCGCCGACTAAAAAAAATATGGAATTGTTTGTTGACGGCGGGCCGTGGGAGTTTGAACTTAAATTGCTCGATCTGGGTGTGGATGGGTTTAATAAGCCGCATGATTGATATTAAAAAAGTATTTTCCCTCTATATAGTTAATTTATTAAATAAATATGGCTGAAGATAATATAACTAACCAAATCATTAGTGCCGCTATTGAAGTGCATAGGGAATTAGGGTCTGGGTTGATAGAAGCTATTTATGAAGAATTCTTATCAATGGAGCTAACTGATAGGAATATTTCTTTTGAGCGCCAAAAAATAATACCCATTTTATATAAGAAACAGATTATTAAATCTAATTTCAGTCTGGACTTGCTAGTGGAAAATAAAGTCGTTGTGGAATTAAAAGCTGTGGAGAATTCACTTCCTATTCATACGGCTCAATTACTGACTTACCTAAAATTAACGGAATACAGAATTGGTTTGTTGATTAATTTTAATGTCCCTGTTTTAAAAAACGGAATCCAAAGAGTCGTTAATGATTATTAAAAAGCATGTAATTTTTTTTCTTTGTAGTTGATTATTAAATGACACCTGAACAACAACGAGAACAATGGCTTAAACGGGTTTTGCCTGCACTGGCTGTGTTGGTGCTTTATTTTGTGATTATCAGCAATTTTGTCACTGATAAATCTAAAAAAGCGCAGGAGCAATATGCCGGACTACAACAAAAAGGCATTAATGCAGCGGCTTTGCCAGGCATTGAACTGCAACAACGTGAAGTCAGTGAAGAAATCGCCAAGCTGGAACTGGACGATAAAGCCATGCGTGACGCGTTGGCAGCCAATGGCGGATTTTTATCGAAATCAGGCTCGCCTAATGAGGCGATTGAGAAAATCTCGGTTATTTTGGCAAAGCATAATTTGCAGGTGCTGGACGAAAAACGTAACGATAAGCCAGTCATTGAAGGGTTGCCTCGATCATTGCGGGATACCCAGCATTGGCTTAAGGACATGATGTCGGTAGCGCCGGTTGCTAATCCCGGCGCAGGCGTCGCTCCCACAAGTGTTGCACCTACAGCAGTCACTGGCGACGATAAGTCTTTGAATATCTGGACGGTGCGTTATGTCGGCGCCTATCTGGATAATTATCGGGCGTTGTCCGCTTTGATGGACAGCGATACCAAGGCGTTACCGGTGTCGTTGACGATGCAAGCTTATAAATCCAATACCGGTAAACAGGAATGGCTGTTGACTTTATGGCTTTAAATTTTGAACCACAGAGACACGAAGACATAGAGAAAAAAAACCAAAAATCTCTCTGCCTCTGTGGTTAATTTTCAAAAAATTAATAATATGACTCAATACCTACCTAAACCGATCCGCAATGAGCAACTTGCTTCCGAACACCGCGATAACTCGCGTGAGCTGGTCAGCGGTTGGAGTGCAACGGTATTTCAGGAAAACAGCATTACCATCAGCAGCGCTGCGATTGAGGACAGTTCGGCGGGTGGCGCGGGGCTGATGGTGTCCGGGCATTCTGGATTGATTGATCAAGATGCCACCATTACTATCAGCATTGAATCGAATCACCGGCGTTTTACCCGGCAAGCTAAGGTTCGCTGGGTGCGCACCGAGGGCAATGATGTCCGGTTTGGTGTGGAATATATCGATCACGTCGGCTTTGATCCTGCGACCCACTTGCTGGATGTTGCTTTAATCCGCATTGATCCGGTTTGCGCGTTGAAGATACCGGCTAATATTGCACTCCGGCAAAAAGTCCTGCCTTTTATTGATATGGATGGGATTGTTCACGTTGTTTGTCAGGACATAGAAAATCATGCTGTTATCACTGTGTTGGAGCGTTTATTAAAAAAACCGGTTCGATTATGGGCGGGTGATGCTGCACAGCTCGATTTAAAACTCAAACAGGTTTACGGGGATAGTGCGCAGGCTGTTAAGGCGTTACCGGCACCCGGTTCGGGGCCGGTTATACAAATCGCCAATGCGGTTAATACCGGTGATGAGTTGTTGTATGCCGCTTATATGCGCCAAGCGTCGGATATTCATATCGATCCCGGTTACAACGGCGCAACCATTCGCTTTCGGGTAGATGGTCAGCTGGAACATTACAGCCAGATTAACTCGAACATTTTTACCGAGTTGGTCAGTCGGCTGAAGGTCATGGCTTACCTGGATATTGCCGAAAAACGCTCGCCTCAGGACGGCCGGTTTTCGCATCAGTTTGTGTCAGGTGAGCGCCGGGTTGATGTGCGGGTGGCGACGTTGCCGACCAAATACGGCGAACGCATCACTATGCGGTTGCTGGCAGTGCAAACCGACTCGTTGACCTTGGAACATTTGGGTTTCGAGCCTGCCCATAAACAGATGATTGAGGGGTTTTTGCGCCGTATTCAGGGGTTGATGATTATGACGGGGCCTACCGGTAGCGGCAAAACCACCACTTTGTATGCCGCTATCCGTATGCTGCTGGAAGAGCGCAAGGTCAATATCATTACTATTGAAGACCCTATCGAATACGAGATTAACGGTATTGCTCAATGCGAGGTGGATTCCGCCGACAAGGTCAGTTTCGCCAAAGCCTTGCGCAGTATTTTGCGCCATGATCCCGATGTGGTAATGATCGGCGAGATCCGGGACAAGGAAACCGCCGATGTTGCGATTAAGGCGGCATTGACCGGGCACATGGTCTTGGGTACGTTACATACCAATTCAGCTGCTGCGACTATTACCCGTTTAACCGATATGGGGGTCGAGCCTTATCTGGTAGCCGCTGCGTTGCGGCTTGCGGTTGCCCAACGCTTGTTACGTCGTTTGTGTGTGCATTGCCGCATTCCCCGCCCATTAACTGAGTTGGAAGCGATTTCAATCAACCGCGCTGAATTGGCCGGTTCCATCATTCACGACCCGTCCGGCTGTATTTATTGCGGCGGCAAAGGTTATTCGGGGCGTATCGGGCTTTATGAGTTATTGGAGTTACGCGAGGATTGGGCGCGTTCGGTAGCCGACGGCGAAGGCGAAAGCGAGTTGGTGGTCAAAATGCGCGATTCCGGCATTAAGAGCTTGTTGGATGATGCGGTGGATAAATTATTGGGCGGCGTCACGTCGGTTTCCGAGGTGGTTCAGATTGCGTCGTCTTGGTAATGAATATTTTTAGCTCTTTTTTACCACAGAGACACAGAGGCACAGAGGTTTTACATCTTATTTTTCTCCGTGCCTCTGTGGTTGCATCGTTCCCACGCTCCAGAGGCTGTGAAAGTATTATCAAAATCGCTAAAAAACAGCAAAAAATGTGCTGTAAGCTATTGATTGTTGGTTGTCGAAATTGGCAATTCCGCCTAATTTCAGAATACTTTCACAGTCTCTCCAGCGTGGGAATGCAGTCGTGGACGCTCCGCGTCCCATATCACAGTAATGACTATTTCGCTCAAAACAAGCGCTCCCGTGCTACTTCGCAACGCTGGAGCGTTGCACACTGTATTCCCACGCTTCAGCGTGGGAACGATGAGCGCTGCGCGTGGGAACGAGGGGAAACCCACTAATGCCCATCTTTACCTACACCGCCCGCGACCGTAGCGGTCAGCAGCGTGTTGACAGCATCGAAAGTGCCAGCCGAGAAGCAGCGATTTTGGCTTTGCGGGGGCAAGGCCTGTTGCCGCTTAAAATCGAAGAAGTTAAAAAAAGCGGTGCAAGCGATAAAAAAATAAGCCTGAATCCAATGGCTTATCGGTCATTTAATGCAAGCGATATAGAGCATGAATTTCACCAGATTGCAGTGATGTTGCGTAGCGGTATCAGCTTGCTTGATGCGTTAAATTTAAGTTTAAAACATTGCCGGATTGGTACGCGCTCAACCTGGGAACGGCTGGCAAAACGTATTGAGCAAGGCAGTTCTTTTACCGATGCCTTAACTGAACATAGCGCCTTTAGTGAATTTACCGTTCAGTTGATCCGGGTCGGCGAACAAACCGGTAATCTCAGCGCGGTCATGGATGAGGCCGCTAACGAGGTCAAAGCCAGCCGCAAATTAAAAAAGCAAATTACTACCGCGTTAAGATCCCCGGCTTTTTCCTTGTTGATGGCGATAGGTATCATCATTTTTATGATGACCGGTCTTATTCCTGAAATTAAAAAGCTGCTGAAAATGATGGGGAAACCGATGCCGCCGATCACCAAGGCTTTGATTGACACCTCCGATTGGGTGCTGGCTAATGGTTTGATGATGTCGGTTAGCGCGACCGTGGCCGTGGTCACTTTTATTGTGTTCTATAACTGGCCGCCCAGCCGCTGGTGGATCGATAAATACGCGTTAAAAATGCCGGTGATCGGTTATGTGCTGCGCTTGTCGGGTACAGTGTTGTTTTGCCGGGCGATGGGTTTGCTGCTACGTAGCGGCGTGGTTATGGTGGATGCTTTAACCACCATAGAAAAACTGCACGTTAATAAATACATGGCAAGCCGCATCAGTCTTGCCCGCAATCAGATTATGCAAGGTTCTTCATTAGCAGACCAGATGGAAATTGAATCGGGTTATATGCCGCTGGTTTTACAAATGACGCGGGTTGGCGAAAACTCGGGAACGCTGGATCAAATTTTGACTGAAATGACTGAATATCACGACGAACTACTCAAACAAGCCATTGCTACGTTGACCGGTATGATTGCACCTGCGATGACCATTTTTGTCGGCGGTGTGATTGGTTTTGTCTACGCCGCTTTTTTGGTTGCCATGTTTGCCGCCGCTGGGGGAAGTCCGAAGTGAAAAGGCAACTATTTGAACTGGCGGCACTATTACTGTGTTGCCAGTCGCTGTTGGCTGAGCCTGCGCCCGTTCAAAATGAAACATTAAAAGACCCGACGGCGATGACCGAAAAACTGGAGCAGGGGCTTGCTGGCGTGTTATTGCCTATCGACAACAGCGACGTCCCTGTTTCTGGTAACAGCGCAACCGAAAATGAACTAAAAGACCCCACCCGAATGAATCAAAATTTTAGGGAGGCGTTAAAACAGGTACCGACAACTAACGGCGCTCCCTCAGGTGCTGCAACCCCCCCGCCGACATTGCCGAATATTCAACTGGTCGCTAGTGTGTGCGGTATGCACAAAGACAAGAATTACGCCATGTTGCGCATTAACGACAAAACAGTCATGGTCAGTATTGATGACAAGGTCACCACTATCCAAAACAATCAATTGATGGAAATTCACGTTCTGGACATAGATAAAAGACATGTCAAAGTTGAAATACTGCCTGCCAATGAAATTATTATTTTGCAGTGATTTTTGTTTAACCACAGAGACACAGGGGCACAGCGTTTTTCTTTTCTTTGTGTCTCTGTACCTCTGTGGTGAATTATTTTTTGCTATGTCTAAACCACAAAAACATACGATATTCAATGTATAAATTACTATCCACTGCTTTTATGGTACTGGCCTTAGCGATGCTGCCTTTATCACTTTGTACGGCGGCACCTAAGCCAATGAAAGCCCGAGCTAATCCCAGTCAGCTCATTGAACAAATTGAATTTAGGGATATTACCGTCGGTGATGCCTTGCGGATTTTATCGGAACAATCCAATCTCAATACTATCGCCTCTAAAGCGGCCGCCGATATTCATGTCACTATGTTTTTACGGCAAGTAACGGCTTTGGAAGTCATTGATGCAATCTCCAAAACGTATAATCTGTGGTATCAGCGTGATGAAGATTCCAATATCGTCCGCATTTATACGGTCAAGGAATACCGCTTGGAACAGGTGGAGTTTAAGAAAGAAGAAACCGAGATTTTTACGCTGAAAAATGCCAAAAATGCGTTGGATTTGGCGGAGACGATACAGAATTTATTTTCTGGTCGGGTGCGCGTCAGTTACGGACAAAATCAGCAGCAGTTGATGCTGGATTTACAACAACGTTTTGCGCGCTTCGATATGGTCGATGGCCGAAAAAAACAACAGTTCGTTTTTTCCGGCTCAGGAGGCGGAGGCGGTGGTGGCGGTCAACAGGGTACGCAAGGCGGTCAAGGCATGGGGATGCAGGGCGGTCAAGGCATGGGGATGCAGGGCGGTCAAGGCATGGGGATGCAAGGCGGTCAAGGCATGGGGATGCAAGGCGGTCAAGGCAACCAGGGCTTCGGACAAAACAATGCCAATCAACAAATGGATGACCGATTAAAAGCGCTGGATAGCATTATCGGTAAGTTGGATGGTGGGGATCAAAATGGCGGCAACACCACCGCCAATCTGTTGACCGGCGATAGCGAAGATAGCCGTGATTTTATAGACAGCAGTGTACGCCGTCAGGCACCGATTTTTGTCGGTGTCATCAAGCATCAAAATCGGGTCGTGGTGCGTACCCGCGACATAGATGCGATGAAAGAAATCCGCGCCATGTATAAACGGCTGGATATGGAAAGTTCAATGCTGTTGATGGAGGTCAAGGTGCTGTCGATTGATTTGTCCGACGGTTATGACTCGCTGTTTGATTTCAAGGTGAAAGGCAATGACGTTAATGTATCAACAGGGAATGCAACCGGCACGATGGCGGCAGCCGAATTGTTGGACACGGGGCTAAGGGCGGCAGCGTCGGCTATCCCTAATCCTGCTCTACTGGCTACGGTGATTAGCGAGAATTTTGAGGCTCGCCTGCAATTACTGGAAAAAGAAAATCGCGTCACCCAATTGGCGACACCGATGCTATTGACCTCCAATCAGGAAGTCAGCAGTTTTTTGATGGGTTCAACTGTACCCATAGTGGTTAGCTACACAGCAGGCTCTACAACTACCACTGGAGGCGGCATTAATAGTCCCGCTATAACCCAGACATTACAATCCGGGCCGATTTATGAACAACGCACCATTGGCAACACGCTGCTGTTAACGCCCAATATCAACGCCGACAATACCGTTAGTGTGCAAATTGTTGTCGAGGAAGCGGCACTGCTTAAGGATGGGGCGAACATACTCCTGCCTGGTGGTGAATCTCGGTTTATCGACATTGTCACCGAAAAAACTTTCAGCGGTTCAGTGATTGCCAAAAGCGGCACGGCGGTTGCCGTGGGCGGCATCATTCAGGAAAACGCAGGCGGACGCGAGAGCAAAGTGCCCATACTTGGCGATATTCCCGGCTTAGGTTTTTTCTTTAGAGAAGAGCATCAGGCGCGTGGACGCACCGAGTTGGTGATCATCATTAAGCCGCACATTATTAATTCGCCTGTTGAGGCCGAAGCGGCCAGCCAGGATATGTTAGCCAATAACAGCGTCCATCCTAGCGCTCAGAACGCCGACACTCTGGGCGTTTATTCCAACCCGGATAAACAACACGCAGGCTATGTGCTGGAGCAACCTTATAAGGAATATGACCTTCAGGATATTAACGACAAACATCGCGGTAAAGGCGATTCGCGCGAGTTCCCTGAAAACCAGGGGGCTGTGACTGCCCAGCAGGTGTATATGGATTTGACCCGTTACGCGGCGGAAACAGTGCGCCTGCCGCAAAACGAACGCACCGCGCACAGCCGGATTCAACCTGAAACGCTTAGGCAGCGTTCGCCGCTCAGTCTACTGCCGGATCAGCGGGTGAAGCTGCTGCCGGTTGATGCCTGGCGGCAGGGCGGAATTTATGTCACGGCTATTGAAGCCCATAATACGTCGGCGCAAAAACTGGCGCTGGATCAACGCCAACTGAAAGGCCGTTGGCTGGCGGCGACGCTGGAAGGCGCGATGCTGTTCCCGCGTGGCGATTTGGGCGATTCCACCTATTTATATCTAATCTCGGCGGAACCGTTCGACGACATTATCCGGCAAATACCCAAGGAGCCGGGCTTATGAGCCGCCGTCTAATCTATTTTATGTTGTTGCAAAGTGCCTGTTATCCAGCCTTTGCTGTCCAACCGGTACCGGCGTTGCGTATGCATGTTTTCGAGCAGGCTCCCAGTGCGCCTTTGCCGACAGTACGGCCTGCAACACCCGAAGCAGCGGACAACGACAGGCGTTTCCAAATGGTGGTGTTTCAGCCGAATGCCGCACCGCAACGGTCGTCACAACAGCAGGCACAGGTTCAGCCATTGAACCAGTATCCGCGCCATGGTACGCGTCGCAAGACCGCTAATGATTTTTCGGTGCTGATGACCACCGACATCGGTTATCAGCAAGAACGCCTAAATTGGAGCGTAGCGACACCGGGAAGTAGCGATCCATTAATTGAAGCGAAGTGGGACAACATCGACCTGATGCGTGTTAAAGGGCGGTTTGATCTGGTTTCACCGTCCGGCGTAGCGGTACGCACCGAAGCGGGTTATGCCTGGGCAGTCAGCGGTAGCGGCGAACAAACCCGTTTGGGTTTGCCTGCCAACGCCAATCCCGCTAATGAGGGGTATTCCTGGAATGCTTCGGCGGCATTGGGTTACCGGTTCCGCTTTGACGCGCCCACGGCGGTGGGGTTTTCAGTGACGCCGCTGGCTGGTTACACCTTTCATCGCCAGCGCTTTACTCTGCAAGGCGCAGAGAAAAACGTCTATAACGCCGAGTGGGATGGCCCGTGGCTAGGTATGGACGCAACCTTGAGCTGGCTGGACGACCATGAGTTATTTGCTTCTGTACAACATCATTGGGCCACTTATCAAGGTGCCGGCGACTGGCGGCAGTTGGCGGATGTGGCGCATCCGAACAGCTTTGAGCATAAGGCCGACGCCACCGGACTCTATGGCGCGGTGGGTTATCGCTACCACTGGACTGAGGCTTGGGGACTCAGTTTAAGCATGGATTATCAGCACTGGCAGGCTGATTCCGGCCAGGAGCAGTTTTATTTGTCGTCCGGTTCGGTCATTGAGTCGCCTATAACTGATATATCAAGGCAATCGCTGGGCATCAATCTGGGTGTGCATTGGACGTTTTAACTGCTGGATAACGGGTGAACAGGTTTTAAAAAATTAATAAGGGCAATTTCAATTAAATGGACATCACTATGCTAATCAAACGCTTTTTTTTAATCGGTCTTTGCTGTGCCGGCAGTGGCACGGTCTTGGCATTGCCGGCCCAAGGAAACTTGAGTTCGCATTTGACAAATCTTCACGCCGACTATCAAGCCTACCTTGCCGGTAAACCGGGGACTGCTTTTACCCCCAAAGAGCCAACGGTACAGCTGTTTAAAAATAGATACGTGGCCGTCGATATTTCGTTAAAAAATAGCCTAAATCCAAGCGATATAGCGCGGATCAAAACAAACTTGACTAATCTGGGCATGACCCAGGTGAGCCAGTATAAACATTTACTGTCTGGGGTGTTGCCCATTGAACGCTTGTCTTCTTTGCGTCAACAGCCTGAAATCAGTTGGGTGAGTTCCAATAAAGCCACCCGGCGGGCATTCGGCCCGCCGGGCGGTATTGCTTATAATGCCGCCGATACCGCTATGTTTACCGATGTAGTCAGAAAACAATACGAAGTTGACGGCAGTGGCGTGGTCATCGGCGTGTTGTCGGATAGTTATAATTGTCTAGGGGGCGCTACGGATGATATTGCCAGCGGCGATTTGCCGGAAGATGTGGCGGTGTTAAAGGAATATCCTTTTTGCGAGGATGGCGGCAGCGATGAAGGCCGAGCCATGATGCAGCTGATCCATGACATTGCCCCCGGCGCCAAACTGATTTTTTATACGGCCTTTATCAGTCCTGTCGATTTTGCCCAGGGTATTCAGGCTTTAGCCGATGCCGGCGCCCATATCATTGTCGATGATGTCGGCTATTTAACCATGCCGTTTTTTCAGCCCGACCCGATTGCCCAATCGGTGAATGACGTTAAAGCCCGAGGTGTCAGCTATTTTTCCTCCGCCGGTAATAACGCCCGCCTGTCCTACGAAAAACCTTACACGGCGGGTTTTGAGCCATTTTCCCGCGATAGGGCGCATGATTTTGGCACGGCTGCCGGAGGCGCATCGGATTTTTATCAAAAAATCACGTTACCGCCCAATCAAAGAATCAGCATTACCCTGCAATGGGATGATCCTTCAGAAATTGCCGGTGGCGAAGGCGCCAAGACCGATATGGATATTTTCCTGCTCGATCAATTCAAACGCCGGATTGTCACCAGTAGTCAGGATAGCAATATCGGCCATAACCCGGTTGAATTTATCGGCATTGAACACAATTCCGAGGTGACTGATTTTTATCTTTATATCAACCATCGTGCAGGGCCTGCGCCTACACATTTAAAATATATCATCAACGGCCCGACTGCGCCGTGGCCGGAGGCGGGTGCCGATGAGGTTATTGAATTGAATGTCGCCATTAACAACGGCATTCCAACTATTGTTATGCCCGATGGCTCGCCGTTAACCGGCGGTAAAGCAGTGATTCGATTGGGCGGCATTACCGAAATAGGAACGCCAGAGTTGCCTATCCTGGTCGGCGCTAATGGCAAACCGTTGATTAAAGTGGGCGATAGAGTCCGTGAAATCGGCCCCGGCACCAGTTATCCCATCTGGTTTATCCCGACCGGCTTTTCCGCTGCAATCGGCCCTCATGGCATTGAGTTATACCGGGAAAAAGACCAATTCATCCCGGTATCCATCGACCAGTATGCCACTTACAGCAGCACTATTTTCGGTCATCCAAACGCGACAGGTGCGATGGCGGTAGGTGCTATGTCGTACAGCCAAACCCCTTGGTTCGGTTCGCCAATCACCCAAGGCAAAATCCAAAGTTTTTCTTCGGCGGGCGGTACGCCTATTCTCTTTAATGTTGATGGCTCACGCCTTGCGCAACCGTTGTTGCAACTTAAACCTGAGATTATTGCGCCGGATGACTCCGACACCACTTTTTTCGGTACTGATACCGACTTCAACGGGTTGCCCAATTTTCAAGGCACTTCGGCGGCAGCGCCTCATGCCGCCGCGATGGCGGCCTTGTTGCTCAATGCCTATCCTTATCTGTCGCCGGATAGCATTTATCAGGCCATGAAAAAAGGCAGCATTGATTTGCATGACCCCGCGAAAGTTGATGAACCCTTGCCCATTACGCATGATTGCGCAATTTACACTCTTCCTAATTTGGCCACCGGCTGCGGTCTGATACAGGCCGATCTGGTTTTTGACAGCGCCAAGCGGATTAGCAACGGCGGCGTGTTTTTGACCGTCACGCCGCTGGAACCCGAAATCAAAGCCGGTATTGAATCGGTGTATCAATTCAGGTTCAGTAATCTTAGCAATCTGTTATTGCAAAACGTTCGTTTCAACCCTGTACGCTTTCCTGAATACCTGGTTGTCCGCGCATTAGAAGGCTGTCTTGACGATCCGCGCTATCCCGGCCTTTGTGCGGTCGGTAACGTTATGCCCGGCGAAACCAAAACCATAACGCTCAGAGCCACCGCGACCAACAACCCGACCGGCGAGCTTGTTATGGATATCGACACCCTGTCCGACAGCGGCGTTGACTTGAGCAATGCCCGCCTTCACGCCGTCATCCCGATGCGCATCCGCAGCGGCGATTTAAACCACGACGGTTGCGTGGACAAGAGTGATTGGGGATTGTTATTCGGACAATTCCGCTCTGGAGGAAGCATTCTGGACGGCTACGATTTGACCGGCGACGGCAGATTGGGCGCGGATGATTTAACCGCATTGGAGCAAGCCTATTCCAACCCGCCCAACGGCGATGCTTGTCGTTAAATGTTGATAAAACGGGAGCAATAGACCATGTTTTTAAACCGATCCGTTGCCATTAAGTCAATGCGACCCACAGGCTTTACGTTGGTTGAACTGACCGTGGTATTGCTGTTGATCACTTTATTGGCCAGTGTCGCCGTGCGCGAAACCGCCGAATTGGGTTTTCAGACCCGTTACGAGCAAACCAAAGACCGGCTGGAGATGATCCGGCAGGCGATACTGGGCAATCCCAGGCAGATTATTAATGGCCAGCAGGCGGTTAGTGGGTTTGTGGCGGATATGGGGAGGTTGCCGAATAATTTGCGGGAGTTGTTAGCACAATGCTCGGATGGCGCTTCACCAACACAAGGTGATTGTACGACCAATGGTGGAACCTGGGTTTCATCGTGGGGTGTTGTCGGGAAATGTGTGGCTGGGGCTAGTATCACATATACCCTACAAAGCGATTGCCCTATTACAAGCACTTGGACATCTCTTCCAGCCAATCTTAATATTGGCTGGCGTGGGCCTTATATAAATATATCGGGTAATCCGGCTGATAACGATGCCTTTACCGATGGTTGGGGGCGATTAGCGCAAGGCCATTGCTCAGATTATAGATATACGGATGAATCTAATTGTACAGCGGCATTAAAAGTTTGGACGTCGGTAGATAGCGATTTTAACTATGGCTGGTGGACTGCCGTCGACTCTGATAATTTGAAAATCCAAAGCTATGGGAAAGATCAAATTTATTCTGTCAGCAATGATTACAACGGTGATTTTCCCTCAGCAACATCTCAACCTTTTATTCGGGAGCAGGATTGGAAAGTTAATATTTCAGGAGGGGTTAGCGTTAATTTCAAAAAAGCTATAGAAAAAATCCCTCCATTGTCCCTTTGCTCTGACCCTTTAATATTGAATAAAGCAGATTGTACTACTGCACTCAAAACTTGGAGAGGAGGGTGTCCTAAGGCAGGGTTTGTTAATAAAGATAGTTGTGAAGTTACCCCTGGAATTTTTTGGAAGAAATGTGCTGATGGAACCAGTACGGACAAGCTGGCATGTGAAACTGCAGGTTATGAATGGTATGGGGAAGGATTCGGGTGTTCAGATCAGCAATATCGAACAAAAGAAACTTGTCTTGATCCCTCTATTACTCCCGCATTAACTTGGCGAAGTTGTTCTGATGATGGAACGATAACGACAGAGAGTACTTGTTTAGCTGCAAATCAAATATGGTATGGCTCACCTGAAATACCGCCAACAATTTGTATGAAAATATTTTATAGGCAACAAACATCCATGATTGGTGTTTTAGTTAGTGGTTCAATCAGTATTGTTGCAGATGGAAGCTATCAATCGGTACGCTTCGATAATTTTAAAGATGAAGATAATAACCCGTTAACAGACATTCCTACTGGAAGCCATGCCATTGCTGTTTATAGAATAGATAGTGGATCGTGCAAGGATAGCATCGCCTATTTTCCACCCGACCGCCACAACCCAATTCAGGTGGATTTTCAACCGCGCACCACCTTGCCGGTGATCAATTGGTGACGAAAAAAGAAATAAACCACAGAGACACGGAGGCACAGAGAAAAACGTATCGTTCCCACGCTCCGGCGTACCCGAAGGGCATAAATGGGAATGCAGTCTGGGACGCTCCGGCGTCCAGTGTCACTAAACCACAGCGTTAAAAAATCATTATGGGAAGAAGCCGCTACACGATAACCGAACCCGGCAAGCCGCATTTTATGACCTGTACGGTTCTGGAATGGCTGTCCGCTTTCACACGCCTGAGACGGTGCAAATCGTTTTCGATTGCCGAGACCGTGACAGTTTGCGGCTTTGGTTTTAAGTTTTATTGCGCAAGTGAAAGGCGACGCTGGAGCGTCGTAGACTGCATTACCACGCTGGAACGATGAAAAAAATAACCAAACTAAGGCTATTTACGTTATGAAATCACAATCAGACTTTAAAGACCAAGATAACTACCGGGACTATCTAAGAAGCTACTATGCTGGGCAAATTCTACAAGGATTAGTTGTTGCGGCAGATAATAATCTATTTACAAGGCAAATAATGGCTGAGAAAGTTGATAAGGCCGTCTATCTTGCTGATCGATTGATACGAACATTAGGAAGTAACGATGAAACATGAGTTCTTTTGCTGTTCGTTCTTATGGCGAATTATTTTCATCGTTCCCACGCTATAAAAATCAATAGAGGCGAGCTATGACAGAAAAACGATGCTTTAAAACACTGCAACGCGGCATGACGTTAATAGAAGTGTCGGTGGTACTGCTGGTGTTGGTTGCACTGGCCGGGCTGGCGGTGCCTTATGTTGGCGGTATTGGTAGCACGGCGATGTGCCAAACGACCGATGCAACGATGCAGGCGGTTAAGCAGGCGATTATGGGCGGCGCTGGGGGGGCTGGGTTTTATGGGGATATGTTGGGCGACTATCCTAAAAAAACTAAAGGCCTGACTAATGCTGATTACAATTTAACTTATTTGTTTTCAGCGCCACCTGATGGTAGCTGGGGCGGTCTGAGTTCATTTAATGCCAAAACCGGTGTCGGCTGGCGTGGGCCTTATTTGACTACCGGTGGGCAATTGTCTGCCGCCAATTTGAATGACGCCTCTTTTGGCGATAGTAGCGTTTTTCATAAGGATACCAACCCGACCGGAAAAGTACATATCAACCACAATAACACTGAGCTTATCCAAGTTTTTGATGGTTGGCATCGCCCCATCATTTTGCAAGTTCCTTACTACGATGATGATTATCATCCCGAATACGCCCGCCTAGTTTCTGCTGGGCCAGGCAACGGTATTGAGCCTAGTGATGCTTCGATTGATACACCCATTAACGATAAGATCGCAAACAACCGTAATAATGGAAATTATACAAATGATGATCGCGTTCTGTTTTTACGAGTCCCTGATCCAGCGCTTGGCGGCAACACGCCTTGCAACGAAAGCTAACACATTAACCGTAAAAACTCAGAGCCAAAAAATATCAATCTCTGTGTGCAACTGCTTTTTAAGTTTAAGTCTATGGAAAATCATCTCAAGCCGCCGGTTTTACTGCTGCTGTTAAGCGCAATCGGCTTGATTACTTTGCCGCATGTCGCTCATCTTCCTTGGCCATTATGGGCGTTGTTTTTTGCTTTACTGTTGTGGCGGTTGCTCGGGGTTTGGCGGCCGCATTATCTGCCCAATAGCACGGTCATTTTTGTGTTGCTCCTGCTTAGCGTTGCTTTACTGGTTAGCCAACATACCGGGGTGTGGGGTCGTGATGCCGGAACGGCGGTGTTTGTTGCGGCCTTGGGCATTAAGTTGCTGGAGTTGAACAAGAAACGCGATGTGTATTTGGTCAGTTATTTGGCGTTTATCGTTGCCGCCTCGCAGTTTCTCTATCAACAGACTATTGCTATGGCCGTTTATAGCTTATTGGTTTGCTGTGTTTTGCTGGCTGCACTGGTGGCAGTGAACAGCGACCGGCTACAAAACAAGGCGGCGTTACGCACGGCGGCGACGATTATGATGCAGGCGCTACCGTTGACGGCCATTATTTTTGTCCTGTTTCCAAGGGTGCAGGCGCCGGCATGGGCATTGATGGATAACGACAATAAGCAGACGCAATCGGGGTTAAGCGAAACGCTGGAGCCGGGTTCGATTAACCGGATGGCGTTGTCACCGAAATTGGCGTTTCGGGTTAAATTTAACGGCGAGCCGCCGCCTAAAAATCAGCTTTACTGGCGCGGCCCGGTTTTTTCTTATACTGACGGCACTGTCTGGACTATGTCGCACAATGATAATGTTGTGTACTATCAGGACAAGCTGACATTTTCCGGGAAAGCCTATCGCTACACGCTGTTGCTGGAACCGCAAAACCATCAATGGGTTTATGCGCTGGACATGCCGGAACAATTCGACGCCACCTTGAGGCGCAACGGCAATTATCAGCTCATCAGCCGGACTAAGCCGGGCAATGCGGCAGAATATGCGCTGGTTTCTTATCCGCAATTCAATACCGGTTACCTCACCAAAACCGAATACCGGGAAAACCTGCAACTGCCGGATATGTCTTCTCAGCGTATTGTCGATTTGGTTAAGCAGTTGCACGGTTTTGAGGCTCAGCCGGAGTTTTTTATTCAACAGGTGCTGGACTATTTCCGTCAACAACATTTCAGCTACAGCTTGCAGCCGCCGTTGATGGAGAATAATCCGATTGAGCGTTTTTTGTTTGAGACCAGAAACGGATTTTGCGAACACTATGCGACGGCGTTTGTCTATTTGATGCGGGTTGCGGGTATTCCAGCGCGCGTGGTGGGCGGTTATCAGGGCGGTGAATTTAATGCGGTTGGCCGGTTTTTGGAAATCAGGCAGGCTAATGCTCATGCCTGGGCAGAAGTGTGGTTGGATGGCAAGGGTTGGAGCAGGGTTGACCCGACGACGGCGATTGCGCCGGATCGGGTTGAGCAGGATGTTAATGTCCAACAGCAGGTTAAGACGGGTAGCGTCAGCTTATCGCCGATAAAAGCAAAGTCAGGGGACGAGCAATTTGGCTTAAAACAGGCGGAACAACTCTGGAATAGTTTGGATTACCACTGGCAACGCCGGATAGTCCGCTACGGTACAGAAAATCAGGCGATGCTGTTTTCATTCATGGGCTTAGTCAGTCTGGTTGAAATTGTGTTTTGGATGACGGCCTCAATTGGTCTGGCGTTGCTGTTGCTGGCCGTTTTTTTGCTAAGGAATCTTCATAAGCAGGAAGCCCCCGCTGTTAAAGCGTACCGTCAGTTTTGCCGAAAAATGGCAAAAGCTGGAGTGGTTATCGGAATAGGTGAAGGCGCTAATGATTTTGCAGTTCGAGCCAAAATAACAAAACCCGAGCGTGCTGATCTCATTGATGAGATTACTCAAATTTTCGTTAGGCTGCGCTACCAAAGATCTGAGTGCAAGCACGATTTAAAGTTGCTAAAAAAACGGATTAAGGCGCTATAAGTTCTTACTATCAACTTGTAATTATTGACGTTATGAAATCACAATCAGACTTTAAAGACCAAGAAAACTACCGAGACTATCTAAGAAGCTACTACGCGGGACAAATTCTACAAGGATTAGTTGTCGCGGCAGATAATAATTTATTTACAAGGCAAGTAATGGCTGACAAAGTTGATAAAGCCGTTTATCTTGCTGATCGATTGATTCGAACTTTAGAACATAACAATGGAACATGAGTTTTTGCTGTTCGTTCTCATCCATTGGTATAGGACAAAAATAACCGACGTTATCGGAAAGTGCGGAGTTTTTTTCAGGGTAGAATGCGTATGCTGACAGATCGATTCTGTTATTCCTCGTTAAAGCCTTGTTACGCAATCCTTTATTGCCTAACTGGGACATCCTCATTCGACCCGCCTAAAGATGGCTCTTCCGTATTTCGCGGGGTCAAATCTACATGTAGATATTTGGGGTGATTCCATGAAAACCACTAGCCGTCAACACATTGATATTAAATCGAAAAAATCATATTAATGTCACTTCTGCTAATGTGCAATATCTACATGTAGTGGGTACCCCGCGAAATACGGAAGAGCCCTAAAGATAGGCCATGGCTGGTATTTTTTATTTCGGAATTAGCCTTATTGACGCGCTCAAAACCTTACCCGACCTCCGAGATAATCGTGGCAAACGGCATTCACAGGTATTCTTAATAGCGACTTTCGCTTTTGCTACCTTAGTTGGACGCTCAACAGTGTCAGGTATTCATCGTTACATGAACAATAAAATTGATTGGCTACGCGAGGTCACAGGATATAAGGAGGCCACACCGGTTTCTCGTGCCCATTTACCCAGGATGCTGGGCAATTTGGATTGGCTGGTTTTAAGTTGCGTGATTAACGACTGTTTTGGGGAACAAACAGTGCAAATGATTCAAGGTGAATGGATCAGTGCTGATGGCAAAGTCATGAGAGGCACACTGAAGTCAGGTGAAAAACAGGCCATCATTCATGCGGTCTCCCATGAGAGCAGAATTGATGTGGCGCAAGCCCGCCAAGCCGGTGACAAGTCGAGCGAAATTACCGTCATGCGCGAATTCCTTAAAGAAACCGGGTTAGAAAACGGTAAAATCAGCTTGGACGCCCATCATTGCAATCCTGAAACGATGACATTTTCCTGACCCTAATGACCGGGCGTCTCAGGAATCGGAATTCAGTCTGGAATTAAGGACCCGTGACCGTGAACGGCGTTTAATCAAGAAAATTGATGAAGCCCTTAAAGAAATAGAATCCGGGGATTATGGATTTTGCG